>CAVKMV010000141.1:0-2108 GCA_963657675.1 Ruminococcus intestinalis | reverse complement strand
GGGCTATGCTAAGGATGTGATAGCACTTGCCGCCAGCGGTAATTTGCCGCACCACGACCAGGATGCATTAAACAAAATCTTTATGGGGAAATGGCAGGAGCTGCCACTGCGCTGGAACGTTATTCCGCCTGTGGTTGACCTTTTGCCTAAGATTTTGTTTAATAGCAAATTTAGGACAGGGGCGGTGGCCGCACGCAAGAATATTGCGATTTTGCATTACGCCGGCAGGTACAAGCCCTGGGAGTTTGCCTGCACGCAGGGCTTTAATGAGCAGTATTATGCTTATCTGGCTGCTACGGCCTTTGCGGCAGAGCCTATGCCTAAGCCTGGAAGGAATATGCAGGGAAAGTCCCTTGCACGTCAACTGCTGCGGCTAAGGCTGGCAGATTTTATAAGTGAGTGGTTGTGATTGGTGAAATTGGGGAAGGATAGGGGTTATGCTAAAGAGGGCTTCTGGATACAAAGCATTTTTGCTGACGCTGGTTTTAGTTTATGTCTTTGTGGCTGCCAGCTACTATTTTACGTCTGTAGGCATCCACAATTATACGCTGTTTTTGCAGCTGCGGCGCTATCTTCCGTGCGCCGTGGCAGCTGCTGTGGCCGTGGCGCTGTGGCAGCGGGCGGGGCTGCGCCTGTCACAGCTGCTGCCGCATGCGGTGGTGGGTGCTTTGTGGGCAGTGGTGTATCCCGTCTGCTATTGGGCAACCTATCATAGCACGCTGACGTTTATTGATAAGCATTATGACCAGGCATTTGGTGCCTACTTTTTTGCCTTTTCGGTGTGCCTGCGCCTGCTTTTGCTGCGCTGGCGTGCCAGCAGCTGCCTGCAGTGGTGCTTTGGCGTGCTGCACGTGGCAGCGCTGGTGATACCGCTGCTGCAGCTGGCGTATTTTGCCAATTATGCTTATCCCATTACAGAGGCTGCTTCTATCGCGCTTTTGCAGACCAATCCGCAGGAGGCAAAGGAGTATTTGCTGCAGAATGTCGGTTATGCCGGACTTGCTGGGGCCTTGGTGCTGCTGGTGGCTTTGCTTCTGCTATTTGCGCGTGCTAACGATTTGTCACGGGATGGGAGCGGAATTTTGCCCTTGGGTAAGCGCCAGCTTGCCTGCGCGCTGGTTATCTGCGTGGCAGTGGCAGGCTATGGTGTAAAAATGTTCCCTAAGACCGGAGTGATGCAGACGCTGGTGTTTGCCAAGCAATACTTTGATGGTGCCAACAGGTTTAAGGCCTATCATAATACTAATTTTGCCAATTTGGTGGTGACACCGTCAAAGCCTGCGTTTAGCAGGCCTGCGACCATTATCATGGTTATTGGCGAATCGGCCTCAGCTTATTACATGAGCGCGTATAGTGACACCCAAAATGACAATACGCCCTGGCTGCGGGAGATGAAGGCTAACAGCAGCTTTATTGTCTTTCCCCATGCTTATACCAGCAGATGCCAGACTGTGCCGGCGCTGGAGAGGGCGTTGACAGAAAAGAACCAGTATAACGATAAGGAATTCAGCCAGAGCCTGACGGTGCTGGACATTGCCAAAAAGGCAGGCTATGAGACCTATTGGTTCAGCAACCAGGGATATATCAGCGATGCCGATACGCCGATAACCATGGTTGGCAAAACGGCGGACCACGCTTTGTGGCTCAGCGAGGACAAGAAGCGCAATGGCAGCTACCAATATGATGGCGATTTGCTGGACTGCTTAAAGCAGGTGGACCCTGCCAAGAATAATTTTGTCGTTTTGCACCTTATGGGCAGCCATGAGGACTGCATCAACCGCTATCCCAAGGATTTTGCCAGGTTTAGTCAGCCCGGGCAGTTTGATATGCTGCTTAATTATGATGACAGTTTGGCATATACTGATTATGTACTACAAAAAGTGCATGAATATGCTGTGAGCAAGCTTAATTTGCAGGCTATGGTCTACTTTAGCGACCATGGCAGCGACCCTTATCGCAAGCGCAACCCCGACAGTGCAGGCTTTAAGGCCCTGCAGGTGCCGCTGTTTGTGTATGTGGGGGATGAATACAGGCAGCTTTATGCTGACAGCGTGGCAGACTTCAGGAGCAACCAGAATAAGTTCTTTACTAATGATTTGATGTACGAG
>CAVKMV010000140.1:0-2110 GCA_963657675.1 Ruminococcus intestinalis | reverse complement strand
TCGCCCTTACTTCCTCTGGAGCTGTTTGGGCAAATCCCTCGATCATACCCGCAGGGAAATTATTCATGGATGCCAGAAGATTGTATGTTTTTTTCAACGAGCGAGTAAGCATTTCAGCAAAATCAGTTGCATTGATATCCCAATTATCCTGAAAATGCTTTACTGCCTCCCACTTATATTTTTCGTTTGGCCATTGCTTTTGCACGAAATCTTTTTTGTAGGAAGACAGAACGTCTTGTAATATATAACTATCGATCATATCCAACATCACCTGTAATTCTTGCACTTGTTTGAATTAAACTATAAAGCTCATCAGTGTCAATGATACTCATCATTGTATTTTATTCCTCTATGAATCTTCGTTCATCGCAAGTTATGTGGCTTTTCATCCCTCAAATTGCTTCGTTTATCTGCTTCGAAGCTTAGACTCCACAACAGTCCGCACTCTTAGAACTGACCGCTTACCATAAAGTGCAGGCGCGAGGAATCAACGTCCTTGCCATTGATATCCTTTTCCAAGGGCACGCCCAATGCCAACGTAGCCGCAAGCTTGCCGGCGATGCTGCTGCGCACGCCAAAGCCGACGCTGGTGAGCATAGTGTCATCAAAGGCACTGTCACCATAAACCCTGCCATTGTCGACAAAGCCAAAGACGCTGGTCTTTTTATCCTTGGTCACAGGCACGATGTATTCCAGGCCGATACTATAGCCGCTGTCACCGCTCAAAAGGCTTTCCTTGTAGCCACGGACGCTGTACATACCGCCAATGTAGAACTGGCGCGCGCTGGGCATGTAGTTGTTAAAGCCCAGCTGTCCGTCCAAACGGGCGCTAAGCATCTGCCCGTGCTGGTACAGCTTTTGGTAAATACCGTTTAAGGAGTACAGGCTGAAATCCCTGTCATCGCCCAAAATGTTGGTATGGGTGCCAACGTTGAAGCCGTGCTTTTGGTAGATAATGCTGCTGTCGCCATAGTTGGCTACGGCGTAGCTAGCAGTGATGCCCTTGATAGTGTCATCCAGCCAATGGTTGCCGGCGAAGTCCGTCTTGGAGTTTTGCTGGCCAAAGTCCAGGCTGGCCTCCGTGCGCACCTTTTCGGTAACCACGAGCGGCTGCGCCACCCCGATGCTGGCAGCATAGGCGTGACCGCGCACGTTGAGTGCTTCCAGCGGTCCGTCAGTGATGTGGACGCTGTTGGTGCTGTACTGCACGTTGAGCTTGGTGCCGCTGTGACCCATGGGGCGCGAATAACCCAGGCCAAAGCTCTTGGTGCCGTCAGAAAGCATAGTGCTCATGCTCAGGGTATCGCGCACGCCCGTCAGACTGCGATCAGAGAAGAATAGGCCTGCACGGTATTCGCCGCTGGTGTCGCTGCCTGCGTTATCAGTGTACACCGTCCAGACGATGTTTTGCGGCTCATATGCGGTAACCACGTAATCAGTAGTGCCCGGCTCGCTGCCTGCCTGCATGGTTACGCGCAGCTGCGCATCGTTGGCAGCGTTAAAGCGCAGCAAATCCTTATTTACCTTGTTGATATTGGCAACGCTGCCCTGCTTCAGGGAAAGGCGTTTGGTGATGTAGCTGCTTTTGGTGTGCTTGTTGCCCTGCACTGTAACGTTATTGGTTTTGCCCTCAACCAGAGTGATGTGCAGCACTCCCTGCTTAATGGTCTGCGCCGGCAGCATGGCGCGGCAGGTGTAATAGCCCTGCTCGGTATACATGGCGTTGATTTTATTCACCAGCTCATACAGGTCCTTAACGCTAACCTCGCGGTTCAGGTAGCCTGCCTTCAGCGCGTCCAGCTTGGCGGCATCCAGCACGCTGCTTTCGTCAATATTTATTGTTGAAAGCTTAAAGGTGATGTCTGCCTCCTGCTGTGCTTCGCTGCTACCTGTCTGCTCCACCCTGCTGCTGCCCTTGGCCTTGTCCTCCTCCAGCTGGCGGGCGATGCGCTGGCGCTCCAAATATTCACGGGTACGGTTGGCCGACACACCGGCATCGTTCAAACCGCTTTCACGGTACTGTCTTTGCTGCTCCGGTGTGGGATTATAGGCTGCAGATACACTGGCTGCCGTAGAACAGATAAACAGGGCTGCCAGCAGTGCACTGACG
>CAVKMV010000139.1:0-2174 GCA_963657675.1 Ruminococcus intestinalis | reverse complement strand
CGCCACGCTGGAAGGAAGCCAATGCTGTTACGGCACAGCTAAGACTAAACAAAACCGTCATGCAAAATGTCAAAACCCTGCGTTTTCCCACTGGCACCTACATCCTTTCGTTATTTTAGTACGCACCTATTATATCACAAAATAACTTGCTTGTAAAATTTAATTTTGCTATAAGTTAGATGGCTCTAATTCATTTTATTTTCGTTTACTTTGTTACATTTCTTCAGATGGCGAGCCACCAAATACAGTGGTCTGTGCTTAATTTCTTCAAAAATACGTCCTATATATTCGCCCAGGATACCTATCCCTACAAGCTGAATTCCTCCCAAAAAGAGAACACTGACTGTAGTAGTTGCCCAGCCCGGAACAGCGTCGTTGGTCACAAATTTTACATAAAAGACATGCCCCAAAAGCATAATACTGCAAAGACCAAAGACGATGCCGATGTAAAAGGCCCAGCGCAGCGGCAGGTTAGAAAAGGCCGTGATGCCATCCAAGGCAAAGTGCAGCATCTTGCGCAGGTTAAACTTGGAATGACCGGCGAAGCGCGGTGGTGCCACAAATTCCAGCACTGCAACCCTAAAGCCCAGGGTGTTAACCAACCCACGGATGAAGCGCGCACGCTCACGATACAGCTTAAAGGCATCCACCGCCATTCTGTCCATCAGGCGAAAGTCGCTGCCGCCGGGGGTGATCTCCACCTTGGAAAGGGTGTTAATAATTTTATAGTAGGCAGAAGAAGTCAGGTTCTTAAAAAAGCCTGCATCCTCGGTTGCCATGCGCTTAGTCTGCACAATCTCGTTACCTGCCTCCCACAGGCGCAAAAGCTGCGGAATCAGCTCAGGCGGATGCTGCAAATCACCATCCATAGTAATCACAGCGTCACCGTCGGCGTGATCCAGCCCACAGGTGAGCGCCATCTGGTGGCCATAATTGCGGCTCAGCATATAAGCCTCCACGTGCTCGTCACCGGCCGACAGCTCCGCTAAAATCAGCGCACTGCTGTCTCGCGAGCCATCATCCACAAAAATAATATTATAATCATATTCTTCCTGCTGCATCACAGCAGTAGCATGCTTGTAGAATTCATGCAGATTGTCCTCTTCGTTGAACACAGGCACAACCAGGGAAATTTTCTTCATAATATACACCACTTATCTTTAATGTTGGGCAGTCGACACAAAAAAGGCTGCCGTCAAGGCAGCCGTTTTCCAGGATATGAGTACTCAATAAGCCGAGTTCTGTTCCGCGAAGCGGTGATGATCATTTATCTAGTCTTACAGTTGCCTGCAAGCTCAAGCGACACAACCCGGGAGGCTCAGCGGGCCGCTTCATCCCTCCCCTATTTGGTCTTGCTCCGGATGGGGTTTACCTAGCCAGCCTGTTACCAGGCTGCTGGTGCGCTCTTACCGCACCGTTTCACCCTTACCTGCCAAAAAGCAGGCGGTACACATTTCTGTGGCACTATCCCTGAGGTCACCCTCGCCGGACGTTATCCGGCATCCTGCCCTCTGGAGCTCGGACTTTCCTCATCTGGCCTAAAGCCAGCCGCGATCATCTTTCGTACTCAACTGTAGATTGTAGCACATTTATTTTTTTTAGTCAATACTGACGACTGCAAGCATAGTGTAGCAGTGCAAGATTAAATTAGCATGAACATTAGCGCTTCAGCTTGGCCAATACGAGCAGACAGCCCTGCACAAGCCAAAAGCTCTTCATCACAGCCGAATTACCAAAATTATATTCTGTGCAGCCCTGCAGCACCAGCGCCAGCGCCGACATCGACATCATCAGATAATATATATTACACTCATTGAAAAATTTGCGCAGGCTATAGCCTATAAAGCATGCCAAAAGTGCCATAAAGCCAATAAACCCTACTAGGCCATTTTCTGCCAGCATCTGCAAAAAATTATTATGCGCATGCCCAAGCAGCGGCTCCTTCGCCTTGGGCGAAATATACTTTTTTTGATAATTATCCTTATACTGACCCAGTCCGACGCCAAGAACAGGATGATCCTTAAACATATTATAAGCACTCTGCCAAATCAAAAGCCGCTCCGTATTAGACTGAAATTGGCTACTCGTAATAGTCGCTACCCTGTTGACAAAGGCCCCGTATTGGCTGAGTCCTGCACCTGCGATTATAAAAAGCGCCAGACAGAGCACCGCCA
>CAVKMV010000138.1:0-2289 GCA_963657675.1 Ruminococcus intestinalis | reverse complement strand
GCATATTATTCATGAGAAAAAATGTTGGAAATTACATTTATTCGTGGGGAAAAATGTAATTTTTGACATTTTTCTTGACGAATGAGCGGAGGGGAAGGTAATTTCGGCATTGAAGAATTAGTATCTTACGACCGTATGCAGGATGTGCTTGCTGTGACGATTTTATTGGATGTTGTTACTGCTTGCGGTACAGAGCTTTTAGTAGCAGCACGGTTGCCTGCGTCACGCAGCAGTAGGTACATCATCATATAGGCACCGAATTCTGCTAATTCCTCGGCAACCTGGCCGTGAAAGAAAACAAAGCCGGTGCGTTCGCCTACCCAGGAAAAGAAAATAAGCAGCAGTAAAAGGCTAAAGGATTTGACGGGAATTTTTACTAAGCGCAGAAATTTCCATACGCGTGCCTGGTAAAGCAGCACTAAGGCGTTGCAAATCAGTAAGCCTACCAATGGATGCACCAATTTACCATATAAGCCCATCTGGCTGTATTGAATCATGCTGCCGTCAGGCATAGTGATAAAGGTGCGTCCCCAGCTGATTTCACGCATGATGAGCAAAAAGAAATAGATCACACCTGCGTTCCAAAGTGCTTTGGCCTTGCCACCCCAGGCAGCAAAGCTGCGGGAATTGGCCTGGAGGCAGTAATACATTCCTCCTGCCAGCCAAAGCAGTTGTAGGTTTTCGATGATGTTGTTTTCGTCTCCCGCCCATTCCGGCAGGATTGCTGCCAAAACAAACATCAAAACAAAGTAAAGCCAACCAAGTGTAAAGAATCTGTCTTTACGTAACAAAATAATCTCCTCTTTTCAAATAGAAAACTGACTGAGCAGTCAGTTTAGGCACTATTATTTTAACATAAATTTGATATTTATGTAAGAGGAAAATTAAGGAAAAATTAAGGTTGGTGATTTTTGCTGCTCAATCACCGTTATCATCCGTCAGGGGAGTGGCACCGAGGTTGGTTTTTAAGGTCTCACGGGTAAATTTGTATTTATCGGATGCGATGCTTTGCGTTTCATCATAATGGTTAGATTTGATGTTGAGCAAACCGCACACCATGTCATAAATCAAATCGTTAGTAAAATATTTGTCCCTGTTATGCCTTAAGGCTACTGTCGTTTGCGGGTACAAATGCTGGTATTCTGGGGAGAGGTAAACAAACATGGGTATCCTGCTGGCGGCAAAGGGATTCATGTCTGGGTTGCGGCGGCCGTTGGGGACGGTGCCGTGGTCAGAAAAGTACAGCATAGCCTGCAGGTTTAAATGTTCCTTAGCATATGCATATATCTGCGAAAGCACGTAATCTGAATAGTATAGGGAGTTGTCATAGTTTAGTGGCGGTTCGTTTTTGCCGGGGTCGCCCCATTTAGCAAATTCTGGGGGATAACGGTTTTGGTAATTATCGTGGCTGCCCATAAGGTGCAGCACAATGAAGTTGTTTTTATCTGTGTCGACCTCCTTGATATAGTTGAGCAGGGTGCCGTCATATTGCGAGGCGTTGATGTCCTGACAGGTCCATTTGGATATGTCAGCGGTTTTACCCACCACGGTGTTGGGCGTATCTGAAATATCCGTTGTGCCCTGGTTGCTGTACCAGCTGGTGTAGTAGCCTGCTTTCTTGGCGATATCGAGGATGGTGGCACTTTTATTGAACTGCTTATTATTGTACTGATTTTTTTCAGTCAGGGCGCGCGCTAATGCCAAAACGGTATTAACACGGGAGGTGTAGGCGTTTTTAAATATGATAAAATCATTATTTGTCTTTTGCTGGCGCAGCCAGGGAGTTGTGTCGTTGGGGGTACGGGCATTGTCGTAGGCACTCATAAAGGTGCGCGAGGCTGATTCACCGATGACGACAATGATAGTGCCAGGCCTGGAGAATGCTTGTGCAGGCCTGCTAACCTGCAGGTTCTGCAGGGTTTGGTTGTGTTCGGCAGTATAATTATTCAGCGTAGCAAAATAACCGCGGATGTCCGAATTTAGCTGCATAATGCCAGTTTGGGGCAGGGCATTGCCAAAGGCGTAGATACTTGCGGCGATGCCTGTTACAGCAAACGACAGCAGCTGCTTTTTGGACAGTTTGCTGTCAGCTGCTAATACCAGATTAGTTTTGTTGATCGAGTAGAAGGAAAGCAGCAGGGCGATTAGGATGATGCTTGCAGCCACTATGCCCGTGTAGCCAAAGCTTTGTAGGATGAATTCCCTGGCTTCGGCTGGATTGGTTTGGTAGATAGAAAGGATGGCCGCCTCTGTAATACAGTTGCCGTAATAGACAAAGTAGGCCAGCTC
>CAVKMV010000137.1:0-2332 GCA_963657675.1 Ruminococcus intestinalis | reverse complement strand
GCGCAGCTGGCTATGCATTCCGCCTATGAAATGGCCGGAGTTAAGGACACTGCATATCTGGCGCAGCTGGCACAGGCATTTTTTGTTGCTAGCGTAAGAGAGGCTGCAGACGGAACGTACTATCTTGCATAAAGGCTATTTGTCCTACGGGAAGCATGTTGTGGATGGAGGTATGAATGCTAAAACTATGGGCGTACCTCTTTTCATAATGCTGTTTTCTTGCTAAAATATAATTAATTAAAGCAGACAGGAGGGATGATTCGAAAAAAACTGCCTCCTTATATTGGTCAAATTGTTTGTCAAGAAACTAACAATTTTCCGAAAAAAACTGGTAATAACGTGGTGTATAAAGAAAATATCTTGCAAAGCAGGGTAGTTTAATATACAATAAGCGTATACTATTAAACTTTCGGAGGGAAAAGAAAATGACAATGACTTTGCGGGAAGAAGCTTTAAAATTACATTTGGAAAACAATGGTAAAATTGAGGTTGTAAGCAAGGTGCCTATTGCCAATGGGCACGATTTAGCTGTAGCCTACACCCCGGGCGTTGCTGAACCCTGTAAGGATATTAAAGAAGATAAAAACCTGTCCTTTGAATATACCTGCCGTGGCAATATGGTTGCCATTATTACCGATGGCACTCGTGTATTGGGCTTGGGTGACATCGGTCCTGAGGCCGCTATTCCTGTAATGGAGGGCAAGGCAGCCTTGTTCAAAACCTTTGGTGATGTTGATGCTGTACCTGTATGCCTTGATACAAAGGATCCTGAAGAATTTATCCGCACAGTAAAGCTGCTGCAGCCCAATTATGCAGGCATTAATCTGGAGGATATTTCTTCTCCGAAATGCTATGATATCGAATGTCGCTTAAAGGAAATCTGCGATATCCCTGTGTTCCACGATGACCAGCATGGCACTGCTATCGCCTGCCTTTCGGCGGTTTTGGGAGCGTTGCGTTTTGTCGGCAAAAAGCTTACTACCGCAAGGTTCGTCGTTAACGGCTGCGGTGCCGCAGGTAGCGCTATTGGCCGTCTGCTGGTGAATATGGGTGCCAAAAACGTTATCATGGTGGACCGCTTTGGCGCGTTGTATGAAGGCATTGATGCCAAGCTGGACAGAGTGCAGACATTTCTTGCACAAAAAACCAACAAGGAGCATATCCGGGGAACTCTTGCCGATGTTGCCAAGGGTGCGGATGTTTTGATTGGTGCTTCTGCTCCCAATGTCTTTACTAAGGAAATTATGCAGAGTATGGCAGAAAAGGCAATTGTCTTTGCTCTGGCCAACCCTGTTCCCGAAACGAGCTATGCACTGGCGAAGGAGGCCGGCGTTGCTGTTGCCGGCACCGGCCGCAGTGACAGCCCCAATCAGGTAAACAATGTTACTGTATTCCCGGGCGTGTTCCGTGGTGCGATTGACGTGCGTGCGCGTGCCATCACCGAAGAGATGAAGGTGGCTGCAGTTTTTGCTATTGCTGATTTGATTGATGAAAAGGATTTGCGCGAGGACTATGTTGTTCCTGGCGCTTTTGACCCACGTGTCGCCCCGGCTGTAGCTGCTGCTGTTGCCAGAGTAGCTATTGAAAGCGGCCTGGCACGCAAGATTGTTGACCCCGAGGTGGTAAGGGAAAATGCGGCCAAACGCATAGGCCGTTAAAGCGTTTGCCATAAAAGGCAATAAAAAGGAGGAAGAAAATATGAGAGAAATAAAGGTTAGCGAAGTCACAGACGTTATTGCCAAGCTGTGTATGGAGGCCTGCTACTATCTGCCGCAGGAGATGATGGATAAAATAAAAAATGCCGTTAACACCGAAGAATCTCCGCTTGGCAGAGAAATTTTGTCCACGTTGGTAGAAAACTTTGAGCTGGCCAAGAAGAAGGCTGTTCCTCTGTGTCAGGATACAGGTCTTACTGTTGTGTTTGCCGAAATTGGCCAGGAGGTGCACTTCATCGAGGGTGATTTGTATACCGCCATCCATGCAGGCGTGGCCAAGGGTTATACTGAAGGCTATCTGCGTAAATCCTCTGTTGGTGATCCTGTTTTTGACCGTAAAAATTCCGGCGACAATACTCCCGCCATCATTCACACTAAAATCGTTCCCGGCGACAAGGTAAAGCTTATTGTCTGCCCCAAGGGCTGTGGCAGCGAAAATATGGGTGCTCTCAAAATGCTCAAGCCCGCTGACGGCGTAGAGGGCATCAAAAAGTTTGTTGTTGATACCGTACGTGCCGCAGGTCCCAATCCCTGCCCGCCAATCACTGTTGGCGTCGGCATTGGCGGCAACATGGAGCGTGCTGCTATTTTGGCCAAGTACGCCCTCACCCGTACCG
>CAVKMV010000136.1:0-2371 GCA_963657675.1 Ruminococcus intestinalis | reverse complement strand
GCCTATGATGGCCTTCTGCACGTCCTCACCCAGGTCCTTATAGGCAGACTGGGAGAAGAAAACGCTGGTTGCTGCCTCATACTTGGTCTTGGCAGCCTCCTGCTTAACGGTGTCGTTGCCTGCTGCCTTCATTTCATCCTGATAGGTCTTGGCAATGCTGCTAAAGTCATTGGCCGCTGCAACATATTTGTTCAGCTGCGCTTCGTCCGCACCGGTGCCGTCAGCCTTGGCTGCCAGGTAGGCCAGCTTAGCCTTGACGCCCTGCATAACCTGTGCCTTGGCCTTGGCGGCGCTGTCTGTGCTTTCGTCCTTGGCGTCCTTATCGCTGATCAAGCCCATTTCGCGCCAGTATTCCAGCTTGTCGTTAGCATCAGACAGGGAGTTGTCATCAACAATATCCACAAAGCTGCCAGCAGTTTCCAAAGTAACGTTGCCGCCTGTGCTTTCAATTACGCCGACGTTGAGGTTGTTGTCCTGACCCTCGTTATGATATACCTTGATATCGCCTGCTGCTTCAATGCTCAGGCCGTCGGAGGCAATGCCGCTATTGTATATCTGAGTACCCGGAGCCACGCGCACGTCCACCGCGCCCTTGCTGTCCAGGTCTATACGCTTGCCGATAATCTTTTCAATGGTATAGCTGCCATCATTTTTATTTTTGCTTGTAGTAATATCACCTGCGGCCGCTATAGCGTAGATACCGTTTGCAGCGCCATAATAGTTAGCGATGTCCTTATCTATGTCGCTGCTGTTAATATTCAGGTTGCCGCTGGTGGATTCCAAGGTGATGTTACCATCGGCAGATCTCATGAAGATATCAGCCTGCTTGCCCAGGGAAGACTGTGTCAGGATAACATTATCCTTGGCATCAGCAATGAGCTTATCAGTCATGACGTCCACGCCGTTATAGCCAATGATGTAGGAGTTATCCGACTTGAGCGCGATGCTGCCGACGCCCTTATTGCTGCCTTCTGCGTCCTTCACGGAGGCGTTGGCCAAAGTACCCTTTACCAGGACACTGCCGGAGTTGCTGATATCAATATTACCGGTACCGTTTTGTAACAGTCCCACGCTGATAGGCTTATCAGCCTTGAGGCTGTAGGTGGAGCTGGTGGAGCTGGTCTTGGTTTCATCCCACTTAAACGTGTATTTGGTGTAGAAGCCGGCGTAATACCACGGGGTCTCCTTGCTGGTCACCACGTCTGTCTTCCAGCTGCTGAGAACATTCTCCTGACCTACTACGCTGAAGCCATAGTCCTTATGGACGTTGTCATAATATACGCCGTTAGCAAGCTGGCCGCCGCCCTGGGTGGTATCGGTCGTGGTGGTGACGCTGCCGCCCTTTTCCTTGATGCTTTCAACCCTGTTGCCATCATCGATAGTAATCAGGCCCCAGATATAGGTCTTGACCGTGCCCACGTAGTGCGTCGTGGTGGTGTCGCCGCTGGTGCCGCCTGTCCAGTTGAGCGTAGAACCGCCCTTAGGCTGGTAGATACCATCGGATTTGCTCCAATAGCTGAAGTCGCCGATTTTGCCGTCCTTATAATCAGCAGTGCGTTGAGAGAAGACGCCGTTTTGGTTAGCGTATTCGGTCACAAGGTTTTTGGTGGTATCGCGAATGCTGATGAGACCGTCGACATTGTTCACCTTAACATCGCTCAATACCAAATTGCGTGCGTTAGCATCTGTCGCCCTGCTCAGGTCAATATTGACGGAGGCAGCGCCGTCCATTGCCAAAATGCGGCCGTTGCCGGTGCTGGTGATAGCGCCATTGAGATAAATCTTGCCGCCGCCGGTGCTGATTTCCTCGCTCAGCACGCTCTTAGTCGAAGGATTGTAGTACAGACGGATGCCATATCTGTAGCATTTATTGGTTGCGTCATAAACTGCGCCGTATTCGCCATCGCCGTTGATGAGGTAGGCCTTGTTGCCCAAAACATCCTTATCGGTCAGCACAGTGCCACTGTCAGCATAGGTTGCATCCAGCCTGCTGATGTTGCTCTTCATGCTGTCGGTGTATTCTACTGAATAATTATCGTAGCCGCTCTGGATAAGGCCGTCGATATTAATATTGCGGGCGGAAATATAAATATTATCCGCGCCAAAGATACCGTTGCCGCCGTCCATTTCGCCGCTGGCGATAGCCTTATATTCAGCCTGCTTTTCCTGGATGGTGCTTACCTCAGCCGCAGTCAGGCCGATGGCAGAAGCGTTCTTAACCAGGTAATTGCAATAATCATCATAGCTGTCCGCGTGGAACTGATCTGCCTTTTTATCTGCTACCAGCTTGGTAACATAGCGCTGGATTTTTTCGGCAATAGTCTTGCTGAACTGGTACCAGGCAATGGGATCGCGGCCGATGGTAGTATAG
>CAVKMV010000135.1:0-2437 GCA_963657675.1 Ruminococcus intestinalis | reverse complement strand
GTTAGCGGCGAGGCGTGTCGACGTGAGGTAGTTGCTAAAGGATGAAGAGAAGCGTTCTGAGTCGACTGAGGATAGTTTTGCTATATAGGTAATTATCTTCTATAAAAATCTCCCAAAATCCTATTGACAATATCCACAATATCCGCTATAATATCATTGTTGCTTAGATAGCAACCTAATGTGACTCCATAGCTCAGCTGGATAGAGCGTTTGACTACGAATCAAAAGGTCGCAGGTTCGAATCCTGCTGGGGCCACCATGAAGATTAAGCACCGCATTGAAATGTGGTGCTTTTTTTATTATAATATGGATATACATTTATCTGGTAAAGGTGGAGAATTTATGAAATTTATAATTCCTGTCAAGCAGGGTGACAATATTACTATGAAAATCAGCGGCTTGGGTAGTAGCGGTGAGGGTGTTGGCAAGCACGAGAGCTTTACGGTTTTTGTGCAGGGAGCACTGCCACAGGAAGAGGTGCTGGTAAAAATTACTTTGGTTAAGAAAAGCTATGCTGTAGGCAAGCTGCTCGAAATCCTCAAGCAATCGCCTGAACGTGTACAGCCTGCGTGTCCTGTCTACGCCGCCTGTGGCGGCTGCCAGCTGCAGCATCTGAGCTATGCAGGTCAGTTGCCTGCTAAGCGCCAGCAGGTTCAGGATGCGCTTAGCCGCATCGGCCATTTGCAGCTGGAGGCTCTGCCAGTGCTGGGAGCGGCTAATCCCTGGAATTATCGCAATAAAATGCAGTTTCCTGCCGCAGTGAATGCCGAAGGCGTTTTGCAGATTGGCTGCTATGCTACTGCTACGCACAGCGTTATCGATACAGATGGCTGCTGCATCCAGAAGGAGGCCAATAACGAGGTGCTGCTGACGGTGCGCAAGTGGATGCAACGCTTTGACATCAGCGCCTATGACGAAAAAACAGGCAAGGGCCTGGTGCGCCATGTAATGGGACGCGTAGGCGTGCACAGCGGTGAGGTGATGGCGGTTTTGATTACCTCTTCTTACGATATTCCCCACCGCCGCGAGCTGATTGAGTGGCTCAAAAAGTACGTTCCCGGGCTCAAAAGCGTGGTACAGAACATCAATAAAAAGCCTACTAACATTGTTATGGGCAGCAAGACGCGTGTACTTTATGGCGATGCCAATATTAAGGATAAGCTGGGTGCGCTGGCATTTAATATTTCGGCGCAGTCTTTTTTTCAGGTGAACAGCGAGCAGGCCGAAAAGCTGTATAACAAGGCATTAGAATTTGCCGCGCTCACAGGCAGGGAAACTGTTGTGGATGTATATTGCGGCACGGGCACGATTTCGCTGTATTTGGCTAAGCACGCGCAAAGAGTGTATGGCATAGAGATTGTTGCACCGGCGATTGAGGACGCCAAGCGCAACGCCCAGGAAAACGGTTGCGGTAATGCGGAATTTTTGCTGGGTGATGCTGCTGTAGAGCTGCCCAAGCTTTTGGCCGGCGGTGTGCGACCGGATGTGGTGATTGTGGATCCGCCACGTGCTGGCTGCGAGCAGAAGGTGTTGGCGGCAATCTGCGGGGTGCAGCCGGAGCGTGTGGTTTATGTGTCGTGCAATCCGGCATCGCTGGCACGCGATTTGGCGTTTATGGAGCAGCATGGATATAAGGCGCTCATTGCGCAGCCAGTGGATATGTTCCCAATGACAAGTCATGTGGAGACGGTTGTATTGATGTCAAGGATGGCTTAAAAGGGGTATGAAAGAGGAATTTGATTATGATGCAAATTGGCTGATGTGTGAAGTAAAGTACTCAGATGCTGAAACAAATTAAACATATGCTGGATTTGCAACGTGTAGTTGCCATCTGCTTTTTAGGACGATAAACATTTGCCAGATTAACTGTAAGCTGTTACAATAAACAGGAAGAGAATAACTGTATGCAGGATGCTGCAGAAATATTATTTGAGGTGATTTGAACATGAGTAATGAATTAACCGGGCGCAATGTTGGCAAAACCTGCCGCGTGCACTATAAGGGAACCTTTAACGATGGCAACCAATTTGATTCTTCGTATGACAGGGGCGAGCCGCTGGAGTTCACCTGCGGCGCAGGTCAGATGATTAAAGGCTTTGATGCCGCTGTTGCTGACCTGGAGGTGGGCGCGGAGGTGGACATCCACCTGCTGCCTGCCGAAGCCTACGGCGAGGCCGATCCTGCCGCCATCTTCACTATGCCTATCGCTAAGCTGCCTGGCAGCGAAAAGCTGGAGGTGGGCCAGCGCGTGTACCTGACCAACAATTATGGTCAGCCTGTGCCTGTGCTGGTGACGGCCAAGGACGCAACCAACATTACTTTTGATGCCAACCACGAGATGGCTGGCAAGGAGCTGAACTTCCACATTAAATTGGTAGAGGTAATCTGATAGGCTTGCGGGGATTAAAAATACACTAGGGATTTGTCGTATATATAC
>CAVKMV010000134.1:1004-2470 GCA_963657675.1 Ruminococcus intestinalis | reverse complement strand
GCCTTAACAGCCACCTGCGTTGTCGATATGTTCCCCAGCGTTGAGCCACCGACCATATCCGAACGGTTATAAAAAAGCTGCACAGGAACACCAGCCTTTTGGGCCAGCAGCTGCACCATAGCTCCGGACACAGCATCTGTAGTATATTTTTGATTTGCGCTATACTTTATAACCACACCGTCATTGGGATAAACCTTATTTGTCATGTCATTCTTTTCGGTATGGTTAGGATGCACTGCGTGGGCATTATCTGCCGACAGCATAAAGCTATTGGCGAGAGATATCAAATATTCCTCTTCGTCCCTGCCCATAGCGAGGTTGATGCGCCTCAGCGTGTCCTTCAGCAAGGAAGCACCTGCTCCCTGCTTCGTCCCGCTGCCAACCTCCTCGTTATCCAGCATGCAAAATACCGGCACGCTGTCACCAATATCAGCAGTCAAAAAGCCTTCCAGCCCGGCAAACACACATTGCAGGTCATCCAGCCTGCCACCGGCCACATATTCCTGCTCCGCGCCCACCGTGACCGCACGCATCCTGTTATAAAGGAAAAGCTCCGTATCCAAAATCTGCTTCTCTGTAACATGGCAGCTTTCAGCCACAAGCCTTAGTAAAGCATTTTTAGTGCTAAGGCCGCCAATAAGCGGTAGCATATCCGTTTGCGCGTTGTATTTAAAACCGTCATTAGCCTCCCTGTTCATGTGAATAGCTAAATTTGGAATCAGCAGCAAATCCTTGTCAATATTTACCAGCCTTGCTTCCAAGCGTCCATCGACCTGACACAGCACGCGGCCTGCAACAGACAACGGCCTGTCCAGCCAGGTACAGAGTAGCATACCACCATATTTTTCTACATTTAGCTTTACATACTTATTGTCCACAACAATTTCTGCGTTGTTTTTAAGCTTAAACGCAGGCGAATCACAATGGCAGGCATAAATCTGAAAGCCCAAATATGCACCTTGCGGCAGCACAAAGGCCAGTAACGCTGACCCGTTACGGCTCACGTAATACTTGCCGCCCGGCTGCAGCTGCCACCGCTTACCCTCATATAGCTCCCTAAAGCCAGCTTCTGCCAACCGCACCTTAATATTGTGTACGGCGTAGAAGCTGTTCGGCGTGGTATCCAAAAAATCACACAATCTGTTATTTATATCTGCAAAGTTTTTTCCCATTATACCAGAATTCCCCCTAATTTTATTGCCAAAAGCTCCGAATGCAAAGCTGCCGAAATACAGCAAAAGCTATAACGCTCCGCCTCGTCAAGACAGCTTTCTCAAGCCTGGTAGCTATGACATAAACAATAAAATTTCGCAACATGCCACATTTAGTATAGCACACATCGCTGTCAGGTTCTAGAAAAAAGGTTACGCATAAAAAAACAGAAGATTGACGTACTGCAAAAGTACATCAGCCTCCTGTTTTTATTTTCACCAACCAACTTCCGTGATTTAATTATTCTTGGTGGA
>CAVKMV010000134.1:0-994 GCA_963657675.1 Ruminococcus intestinalis | reverse complement strand
GATGATTGGAGTGCTACCAAAGATACAATTACCGATTATATCCGCAAAATTCGCACGGCAACGGTGTAATATATGCCAGTAATTTGGCTTATTGGTTCTCAGCCTTATATTTTTCAACGTCCACGCTTGTGGCACCTGCACGGATTTGCTTTAGCACGTAACGTATAAAGTCATATTCAAAATCAGTCATGCGGATGGAGCGCTGCTTGCCACCCAGCGACTTGCGGCCTGCACCTGCACGGGCACCGCCCCAGCTGTTTTTTGCTTCTTCACTCATTTTACTTCACTCCTAAAAAAATATTATTTCCAGCACACGGCAAAGACCGTATACACCAACACAGGCCTTAACCCATTCTTTATGTGCGTAATCATTTTGGTACGCATACACCAGCATACAAATTATAGCGGCATCACTAAGCTTCATTGCATATCCTCCTTTAATGTGATACAATAACCCCAGAAGGGGCGGGTGGTTATCCTGCCACCCTTCAGCCGATAGCCGTCGTTATTTGCGTCTTAAATGGTCGCTCAAAACTAAGTAAGTGCCTATTACGACGGCTATTCTTTCAAGGTTTTCAAGCAACCGTTGAAAGAAGTCTGCTTCTATCATTTTCTCACCTCTTTACACTTATATTATAGCAGATTATTTTGATTTTGTCAATGTTATTTCAAGATAATTTATAATAATCATACTTTTGACCATAAAAAATAAGCCTACAAGCTAAAAAACTTGTAGGCTTTTATTATTGGGTATCTAATTTCAATCCACGCTCCCCCAAGGGAGCGACCAGCCTCGTGGGCGGTGCTCTTAACATAGCACTTAAACGTTAATTCGCTTACACGAGTATACAGCGCATTTCTGCCTGCACCATTATTGTATCAAACCTTGACTAATTTTTCAACGCCGCATACAGCGCACATCCTGCCAGCGTGTAGGCAATGTTCCTTTGCCGCTTAATCCTGAGCCTTGTTCTTTTCTCCTCGGCTGCGTACA
>CAVKMV010000133.1:0-2729 GCA_963657675.1 Ruminococcus intestinalis | reverse complement strand
GAAGGAAACCTTGGCCTGATTAAGGCTGTGGAGAAGTTTGACTACAACAAGGGCTTTAAGTTCTCTACGTATGCTACCTGGTGGATTCGTCAGGCTATTACGCGTGCAATTGCTGACCAGGCACGCACTATCCGTATTCCTGTGCATATGGTGGAAACCATCAACAAGCTGATACGCGTTTCACGCCAACTGCTGCAGGAGCTGGGACGTGAGCCGTTGCCTGAGGAGATTGCCAAGGAAATGGATACGTCCGTTGACCGCGTGCGTGAGATTATGAAAATTGCACAGGAGCCTGTTTCCTTAGAGACGCCTATCGGCGAGGAGGAGGATTCGCACCTGGGTGATTTTATTGAGGATCATGATGCGCCTGCACCTGCGGATGCTGCTTCGTTTACGCTTTTGCGTGAGCAGTTGGAGGAGGTGCTGGAAACTCTTACTATCCGTGAAAAGCGTGTGCTGGAGCTGCGCTTTGGCCTGGAGGACGGGCGTAGCAGAACGCTGGAGGAGGTTGGCCAGCATTTTGGTGTAACGCGTGAACGTATCCGCCAAATTGAGGCTAAGGCTTTACGTAAGCTGCGTCATCCCAGCCGTAGCAAGAAGCTGAAGGACTTTTTGGAATAACAGTTGACAAATAACTGTGCTTATTATAAAATAATAATGTTGGGTAGCATGCATGGGCCTATAGCTCAGTGGTAGAGCCGCCGGCTCATAACCGGCTGGTCGTAGGTTCGAACCCTACTGGGCCCACCATTCCAGCCTGCGCACGAACCTCGCTTAAGTCGCATGAAAAGGCGTTACTGCAGGTTGCAGTGCTAGTATAGTTTAGCATGACGGTGATACTGAAATCGGTGTCACCGTCTTTTTTTGTTACTACGACGCGCTGCACCATCTTATCCAGCAGGTCCTGCTTATCTTCAAAGCGCATGTTTTGCAGATAGTACATAATCATATCTTCGGTGATTATGGGCTTTTTGCTCTGCGCATTGCGTATAGCCATTTCATCCTCCAGCTTCTTGATTTCATCCTGCAAGGAAATCAGCCGTTCGGACAAGGCTGCGCTGACGCCAACGGTCGCTATGGCATCGCAGATATTTTTTAACTCTTTTTTTGCCTGGGCGTAGCGGTGCTGCATATTTGTCAGCTCAGGGTCGTCTTCGGATTTAATCGTTACTATTGCCAGGCGGGCGATGGTGCGCACAACGTTTTCATCGGACAGAACCTTGATGATTTCGTCTGCAATAACTTCCTCCAAAGCGTCCCTGCTGATGTTAGGCATGTCGCACTTATGCAGGGAGGAACATCTGTAATAATAATAGGTGTTTTTGTTGTGAGATGTGCCGCTGCTGCCATTCATCGGACGGCCGCAGTTGCCGCAATAAATTTTCCTGGACAATGCATAATTGGATACATTGGTAATACTTTTGCTGCCTACTCTTCTTTTGATTTTCAATCTGCCCTGGACAGCTGCAAATAATTCCTGGGGAATAACCTGACAGTTGTTATAATTTTCGATAGCGATGTCATTCCAGACAAAGCGGCCGATAGCAATAGGGTTCCGCAAAATGGTTTTTACACGTTCATAATTAAAGATACCTTTGCCACGGGCATTGGGACAGCGGAATCCCTGCATATTGAGATAATCAGCTATTTCCCTGAGCTGGTAATCTTGGGCGGCCATTTCAAACACCTTGATCAGCGCCGGGATTTGCTCCGGATTCTGTACAAGCTTCCCCTGTGCGTCCTTTTGGTATCCAAAGGGGGCGGCGCCGCTAGGCCAGATTCCCTTGGAGGCATTGAGTGCCATACCACGTTTAACCTTCTGCGCCAATTCCAGGCTGTAATATTCGGCGAAGCCTTCAAAGACACGCTCCATAAGCACGCCTGCAGGGCTGTCATCCGTCCGTTCCTTGGCAGACAGTACACGGACACCGTTAAGCTTCAATCTGTGCTTATACATTGCGCTGGCGTAGCTGTCACGGCTGAAGCGGTCAAAGGTATAAACAATGACATACTGAAAGTTTTTGTCCTTGCTGTCCTCAATCATCTGTTGGAATTCAGGACGGTCAGCAGTGCGGCCTGAAATGGCACGGTCAGCGTATACCTTAACAATCTCATAGCCTTGGTATTCGGCAAAGGCCTTACATTCCTTTACCTGACCTTCAATGGATTCTTCACGCTGTCTGGATGAAGAGAAACGTGCGTAAATAACTGCTCTTTGCATAAAAATCAACTCCTTAAAATGCTTGAAATTACGTAAATTACGTAGCATAATATAGATGTAGAGAGGTTATAAAATGAAACGTAGGGACTTAATTAAAAAGTTGGAAGCTGCCGGCTACAAGGTAGACTCTGACGATGGCAACCATACAATCTATGAAAAATATGGCTGCCGCCCTGTGCAGGTTCCTAGGCACAGAGAAATTAATGAGCTTACTGCTAAAGCAATCCTTAAGGTGGCAGGGGTTAAATAAAATTTCTGCCCGCCTTGCGGGTTTATATATCAAGGAGGAATGTGTGATGTCTGAATATGTATATCCGGCAATTTTTCACAAAAACGATGACAAAAGTTATACTGTATTATTTCCTGACTTGCCTGGTTGTATCACTGAAGGCAAATCGTTAGGCGAGGCCATGCGCATGGCGCAAAGTGCGCTGACGCAATGGCTGGAATACTTGAAAGACAAAAAGGAAGTTGTGCCGGCCGCCAGCAATTTGCAAAGCGTGGAGAC
>CAVKMV010000132.1:0-2813 GCA_963657675.1 Ruminococcus intestinalis | reverse complement strand
TACTTACAAAGCCTGCAGGGCTTTATGCTTCTATTTATACACCTAATGGCTTTCATACACAATATAAGCTGGCCTTTGAAAAACTGCTGGCATTTATTAAACGCAACGATTTGGAGGTTACAGGTGACACCTTCATCGAAGAGCTACGCAACTACTGGTCTACTGCAGATTATATGCAGTATATAGTTAAAATCATGATTCCCGTTGACTACCGCTAAAAAGCACAAAGAGGAAACAAAGCACCATCTTCCTGCTTCGTTTCCTCTTGTTTTTATTTATTTTGCAGCTGTGCGATGCTTATGCGCTTCATGCTACATTCCGCCCCATAGGCAGACTTGTCCTCAAAACCGTACCAGCGTGCGAAGCAGCCACCGCCACAGCGCACGAAATCAGCACAGTCACGGCAAAAGCTCATCGATTCAGCAATAACGTCCTTGGTTTTGTCAACTAACGGCAGCTCCAGCCCTGTACAAACATTGCCGATATAAAAATCCTTGTTACCCACCAGTGAGGAGCAGGCGTAAATATCTCCCTTAGCATCTACAAACGCTGCTTCACCGTTCATGGCATAGCAATGACCAAAAGCAAGACCGCAATCCTTGCACAAAAGCTGCGCCCGCTCCTCCTGTGCGATCGCGATGCGCAGACCCGTAAGCTTCGTGAGCTCGTCCCTGCGTGCGTACACCCTCTGCATCGCCCTCTGCATCTGTTCTGGCGTGGGCGGCTGCAGGTCCTTGCCGCGTCCCTGCGCACGTAGAATATCAAAGCCAATTTTGCGGATGTTACCCAAAAAATAGGCAAAATCCACTATGCCCTCCAGCACATCCACATTATCGGCCGTAACTACGCAGGTTACGCCGCAGGCAATGTTGTTGCTGCGCAATACCTCAATACCGCGCAGGATATCGCTTGTCGCACCATAGCCGTTTTTTTTCAGGCGCAGCTTGTCATTCACCGCAGGGCGTCCGTCCATACTCACGCCAATGGCCACCTTGTTGCGGTACAGATAGCGCGCTATTTTATCCGTCAGCAGCGAAGCATTCGTCTGCAGCTGCAGCACAGCCGGCAGCCGCTGCTCCCTGGTATATTCCACCACTGCCTGCAAGGCGGCAAAATTCAGCAGCGGCTCACCCCCACTGAACTGCACTACAAAGCGCTCGTTATCAGCCGCCGCCAGCTTGACTGCGGCCACTGCTATCTCCTTTGACATCATACCGGTATCGTGGTTAGCGGCATAGCAGTAACGGCAGGCAAAATTGCACCGTCCCGTAAGGCTTAGCACCAGCATTTTAATGCTCATCTGCCCTGTCCTCCAATTCTCCCTCCATGTCCAGATACAGTCTTTGCAGCTCTGCCTTGGTTTCAGGCTTAGCCTGCCACAGTCCTCGCTGCTCTGCCTCCAGCAGCACCTCGGTCATGCGCTGCAGGGCCCAGGGGTTCACATCCCGCAGCCACTTTTGCACCTTAGGATCAAAGGTATATTTTTCAGCATACTTTTCGTACATCCAGTCTTCCATCACATCGCTTGTGGCATCCCACTGAAAGCTGTGCGCGATCATATTAGCCATATCTGCTGCCCCCTTGTACCCATGCTTCATCATGCCTTGAATGTATTTGGGGTTGATAGCCTCGCTGCGAAAAATGCGCTTGGCCTCCTCCTGGACGCTGTGCATCGTTACCCGCGTACGGTCAGTGCTGTCGCCACAGTATGAACGTGGTGCGCTGCCCTTAATAGCCCGCACGGCAGCGATCATACCGCCATGGTAGGCGTTGTAATCATCACTGCTCAGCATATTGGTTTCATGATTATCTTCATTCTTAATGGTGATATCCAGACTGCCCATGCGCTTTCTGAAAAGCTTGGGCATATAAACGCCCTTAGTTTTGCCGCCGTAGGCATGACCGCCCCAGCGCACGTAAACATCAGCAATATCCTGCAGCGTATCCCAGTTTTTACTTTCCAAAAGCGCTGCCACACCAGCACCATAGGTCCCCTGCGCATCGCCAAAAATGCGGAAAGCCGCCTGGCGCCAGGCCGCCTCCTGCTTTAAGCCCTCATCCTGCTCCAGCTCACAGGCGTCTGCCTGCACATGCTTACGCACAAAGTTCAAATCCTCAGGCTCCTCCTGCGCCGCCGCAAGCAGCACTGCCTTATCCATCACGTTAATAACCGTAGGCATAGTATCACGGAAGAGTCCGCTGATACGCGCCGTCACATCAATACGCGGCCGCTTCAACTCAGTGAGAGGAATCACTTCTAATCCGTTAATTCGCTGGCTACCACTCTGGTATTTTGGTCTTATACCCATCAGATACAAAAATTCCGCAATGCACTGGCCATGGCTGCGCATGTTGGCACCAGACCAAAAGACCATGCCGACGTTTTCAGGATAACGGCCCTCTTCGGCAATAAAGCGCTCCACGGCCTGCTCTCCCAGTGTTTTGCCAATTTCCCAGGCTGCAGGCGTTGGCAGTGTACGTGGGTCGACACCAAAGAAATTTCGTCCTGTAGGCAGCAGGTCGGCTCCGCCGCTAGAGGGCGCGCCGCTCGGTCCGGGTTCAATATATTCGCCATCAAGGGCACGCAGCATATTAGTAATTTCCTGCTGCGTCCTCTGCAGATTGGGATATACCTTGTCCACCACATAATGACACACCTGCTCCAGCTTAACCCTGTCAGCCTGCGCTGCCTGCACTACCCACGGCAGCTGCATAGCTGCTGCCACTGCCTGCTGCGTAAAGGCACCGTCACGCAAGCAGCATATGAGCTCGCGGCATTGAGCGGCGATGCGGTCAAGCAAAAAGCCGTAGGT
>CAVKMV010000131.1:0-2834 GCA_963657675.1 Ruminococcus intestinalis | reverse complement strand
CGGTTACGCAACACGTTCCATAGTTTACTATGGCCTACGTGGCGTAGGCAAAACGGTACTACTGACCGAAATTGAAAGCATTGCCCAGGAGCACAGCATCTATTATGAGCACATTGAAGCCATGGAAAACGGCTCCTTTATGTCAATTATTTCATTATATGTAAGCAAAATACTGCGCAGGATGAGCGTCAAAGAAAAGGCTAAACAATATATAGACTTTGCCAAAAGCGTCGCTACATCCTTTCAGTTTTTCTATAACAAAGAGGGCGAAACCAGCGTCGGTATTAACCCTGACATGCTAAAGAAAGCTGCCGGCATCGCCGATACGGGCGATTTACAAAATGATTTGACAGAATTACTTGTACACCTTGGTAAGGTAGGACAAAAAATAAATACCGGTGCCATTATTTTTATTGACGAAGTGCAATATTTGAAGGACGCTGAATTTGAAGCCCTCATGGCTGCCATCCACCGTTGCAACCAGCTCGGTCTGCCCTTAGCCCTAATCGTCGCCGGTCTGCCAAAAATTGCCAAAATCGCTGGTGATATCAAGTCGTATGCAGAGCGTCTTTTTAAATTCATCCCGGTAGATAAGCTACAGGAAGCAGATGCCAGGCAGGCCTTAATCCAGCCGGCACAAAATCTTGGCGTACAATACACCGATGCCGCCTTAAACGAAATACTTGTGCAGACTGAGTGCTATCCTTACTTTTTGCAGGAATATGGGCAGCAGGCTTGGAAGTACGTTGACAAAAACACACATATTTTGACGCTGGATGCTGCCCGCACAGCATATGCAGATTTTATTAACGCACTGGATGAAGGCTTTTTCAGGGTGCGTCACGATAGGGCCAGCGAAAAAGAGCTGGAATTTATGCGCGCTATGGTGCAATGCGCAAGCCTTCCCTGTCAGACAAAGCAGGTGGCACAAATTATGCACAGCAGCTACAACCGCATCGCCCCCATCCGTGCGCAGCTTATCCACAAGGGCTTTATCTATGCCACCAACCGCGGCGAAATCAGCTTTACCGTGCCACAGTTCGACAAATACCTGAAAAGGGTTTACGCCATTTAGGCGTTTACAGGCTATGCGCTAGGCCCATAAGACCACAAAAAACCTGCCGGATGCAAATGCAGAAGGCAGGTTTTTTTTAGTGCTTTAAAAGTTCAAATTAAAATTATACATGGGGCAGCTTACAGCTCGATTGTTTGTACGCCGGCAATTGCTTCCTTGGCTTCAGCAATAATGCGTTCCATAACGTCCTTGCAGGGCAGGATGTCGTTCAAAACGTTCAGGCTCTGACCACACATTACTGTGCCTTTAACGGTGTCACCCTCCAAAATACCCATACGGTTAGTGCCTGCACCCATCGCCATCAGCTCTTCCTTGGGAGCACCGGCGATTTCCTTGGCAGTGTAGGCCTCGGTGAAGGCGTTAGCCAGGCAACGCACGCCCATGTTACGGCTGTAGCCGGTGGTAACGCTGTCAGTATCGGTTGCCTTAACGATTGCCTCCTTGGCTGCAGGATGTGCCGGGCATTCGGTAGTCAAAAGGAAACGACTGCCCATCTGCACGCCTGCAGCACCCATCAACAGAGCTGCTGCCAGCGCACGGCCGTCGCTGATGCCGCCTGCGACGAGCACAGGAATGCTCTTAACCTGCGGCAGCACGTTTTCCATCAGCGCCATGGTGGTCTGCTTGCCGATGTGGCCGCCTGCCTCCATGCCCTCGATAACCATAGCGTCCGCACCTGCGGTCTCTATGCGTTTGGCCAGCTTTACGTTGGGCACTACGGGAATAACCTTGATGCCTGCTGCATGGAAGGTAGGAATGTGCGGCACAGGGTTGCCTGCGCCCAAGGTAACAAAGGCCACCCTTTCCTCGCACAGCATAGCAATAATATCAGCAATATTTGGAGCCATCAGCATTACGTTTACGCCAAAGGGCTTGTCAGTCAGAGATTTTGCCTTCCGCACCTCGTCACAGGTCCATTCCACAGTGCGACCGCCACTGCCAATAATACCTGCGCCGCCAGCGTTAGAAACTGCAGCTGCAAGGTTGGCATCACTAGTCCAGGCCATACCTCCCTGGATTACAGGATATTTAATGCCTAAGAGTTCAGTAAGCTTTGTTTTCATAAAAATCAACCTCCCTTATGTAATACAGGAATATTATATAATACCACAAGCCTATCTAACAATAGCTTTTTGGTTACATTTTGCGCATTTTGGTATGATTTTTACTGTTTTTCTCCACCCTATCCAGCTCTTTTGTTTTCGTCAAAACTCAATCTAAACTCACGCAGGATACACGCAAAAATTTTGGTGCATAATTTTTACATTTTGCTTATATTTATGCTGTTTTTAGCCCTATTTTGGCTATATGCCCCTCAGACTGCCCAAAATCGTTTTTGAGCCACTTTGCCGTCTGCGAGTGTAATTATAAGCACCATCGCCACAAAATGCGCCACAAGCCAAATATGAGCGTCAAATTTTGGTGTTCTGCTTAAAAATATGCTGACGTACAAGCTTTATCCTGCAAGGCAACATATCTGTTATCTTGCCCTCAAAAAATATGCCTTGCTGGTAGACTTTTGTCAAAACTCGTGCTATAATCTACCTAGGGTTTATCCCTACCACTTTTCGCCAGTTTTTGCTGGCATCTCTTACACAGTTAAGCCTTGGTTAATAGCCAGGGCTTTTCTGTTTGCCCAAAACCATATACGCATAGCAAAAAAGGACAGGGAATCAACTCCCTGTCCTTTTTGCCTGCTTATGCCATACCAATGACCTAACGAAAAAGTATCTGATGCAATTACATTATACTGTTTATT
>CAVKMV010000130.1:0-2982 GCA_963657675.1 Ruminococcus intestinalis | reverse complement strand
GCCTTGGCTTCTGTTTCGCCCAGCACCAGAATGTTCAGATGACGCGCCATAAGCACCATAACGGCAATGCCGCAAAGCACAGGCCCTACGGCCAGATAAACATGCTCCCAACGACGATAATCCAAACCGCCCACCATCCAGAACAGATATTGCTGCAGCTTCTGCTCATTCATAAAGGTGAGGATGCCGGAGGTGACGGCGCCCAAAAGCATACCCACAGCTACACCTGCCAAAAGCAAAGTCATCACAGGAATTTTGCCGTTACGCATAGCCAAAAACACCGTCAGGCACACAGCGCACAGACTGCCGCAAAAGGCAAAGGCAGGCATTGCGAACATACCTGTAGTGGCAGCTCCTGTGGCAATGGCAAGCACCGCGCCTGTCGCCGCACCGGCCGAAATACCAATCAGGCCGGGGTCTGCCAGGGGATTGCTGAAAATGCCCTGCATCACGGCACCCGAAATTCCCAGCGCCGCTCCCACCAGCACGCCTACCAGCATACGCGGCAGACGTATATACCAGATAACCGCAAGCTGCTCCTTACTAAAATCTGCCTGCGAAAAGCCTGGCAGCTGCAGCTGCGCGCCCACGACAGCCAGCGCCTTGCCCACAGGTACATCAATCTGCCCGAAGGTGAGCGATACACAGGCGATAACAAGTAATAATATCAGCAAAAACAGCAAAGCCCAGGGACTTCGCTCGCGTTTAATAAGCATCCGAAATTGCACTTCCTTAAAAAATTTCCGGATAAACAGCCTTGGCAATATTTTCAATAGCATCAACAATATGCTGGCTCGCTACGTACCTGTATTTATCCGAAACAAATTTAATCTGTTGATTGCGCACCGCCTTCACGTTGCGGTAAGCAGGGTCGTTCATCACAGCATAGGCATAGCCCTGGACATCATGCTTATTATTATAGTTCCAGGTAGGCAGCATAAATATGTCAGGATCAATGCGCACCACCTGCTCCTTGCTGAGAGCAGGCATCCCATGCTCACGCCTGGTATTATCGTTGATTACGGCAGCACCATTGATAACGTGCGCCAGCATCAGCATGCTGTCCAGCAGGTCTCCCCTGCGCCCCATGGCCGAGGTAAAATTAAATGCCACTGCGATGCGCCGCTGTGATGGCGGAATCTGCTGCAGCCGCTGTTCCAGGCGCTGCAGGCGCACGTCCATATCATGCACCATCTCCTCACCCTTTTGCGGTTCACCGACTGCGGCAGCAATGCCTTTAATCTTCGCGCACATTTCCTGATAATTACGTGGAGTACGTGCTACATACACGGGCACTCCCAATCCCTGCAGACTGCTAACTAAATCAGCGGACGTAGCCGTGCTTACCAGCACCAAATCCGGCTGCAGCGCTACAATCGCTTCCATATTGTCATGCACCTTGCGGCCAACAGTATAGGCCTGATCCTTAGTGATAAAGCTGATTTCGCTGTCACCGGCCCAACGGCTATAGGCCTGAATACGCTTGATATCCACTAGTCCTGTAACAATCTCGTCCGTCCCGTAGGTCAGCGAAACTATCCGCTGCGGACGCTGCTTAAACTGCAGCGTCTGCCCCGCATCGTCAGTCACAGTATAGGCTGTATCCTTTTGTGGCGGCGACATTGCCGCCGGCGTCGTTTCCTTTTCACTGCAGCCAGCCACCAGCAATGCCAGCAGCAGGAGCAGCATTGTAAAAATTTTTTTCATCGTTCACCTTAGCTTTTCTTTTTTCTGCTGTATAAAGCAGTTCCACAACCGTTGCAGCATATAACCGCTACCCCTTAACCCTACCATAGGCTGCTGCACGATAAACACCTCATCGTTGGCAGGATAGGCAATATTGCAGCTGGTAAAATTACACCGCTCCCGGCGGTACAGCACCGAGCTTTCGCTGCTGCTGGCCAAAAGCAGGACATTATCGCAGGTCTTTAAGCAATTACTGATAGCCGCATCGTCCTCGCCTACTGTATAAACAGCATCAGCTGTATCGCACGCCAGCTCCTTTGCAGGTGCCTGCTGGCAGATAACGCTCAATTTTCCTATATCAGTCCATTCTGTACGCAAAGCCTGCGCCAGACAAAGCGCCTGCGTAGCAGGCGCGCTGACAACAACCTCGTCAAACCACAGGCTCCCCCACAGCGCTACCGCCTCATTATTACGGCTCAGCAAATAGCTGCCTTGCGTGGCAGCCTCCGCCTCCAGCGTCTGCATAGAGGTCGCAGGCAGTGCTTCATTAATTTTACGTATCCAGGCTAAGGTTCCCTGCAGGCCATAGGGCAGACCTGCCACAATATAGGGAGTGCCATAACGCTTATGCAGATATTCTGCCAGCTCCAACCCCAGCTCTGTGTTAGTAACAATGTTTAGCGCTGCAGCTCCCAGCTGCTTTAACTCCTCTACGCTGCATTCACTGCCAGGAGTACACAGCACGCTGTAGCCTGCTAGCTGCAGCAGTCTTTTTAATTCCCCGGTGTCTGCTGCTCCCTGCAGGTAAAAGTCCGTCTGTCCCAAAATATTTACTGCCATTGGCTGCACGTCAATATTTTGGGGCAGCAGCAGCTCCAGCGTCTTGAGCGCGGCCTTGACGTAGCCGGCCGCGAAACCACCCACCATACCGCCGCAATCCAGCGTAACCACAGGAAACGGCAGCGCCAGCTTGCGCGCCATACCTGCCAAATCGTCACCTATAAGGCTGAGTGAGCAGCTGCTTTCTATCAGCAAAATAGACGGTTTTGAGCCTTCATCCAGCATACGCCTAAGC
This sequence comes from Ruminococcus intestinalis, assembly GCA_963657675.1. Lineage (GTDB taxonomy): Bacteria > Bacillota > Negativicutes > Acidaminococcales > Acidaminococcaceae > Phascolarctobacterium_A. The sequence continues at coordinate 221 of CAVKMV010000130.1, read as the reverse complement.
TCCTGGGTGACATATTCCTCGGAGCCGTAGATAACGGCATTATTATCAGGCTGCGAGCCATGAAAGCGCAGATACATATCGTTACGCGCCTTTTCCAAATGCCGCAGTGCGTAAAAATAACACCACAGGGGACCGTTGACCAAAATCTCACTACCATTAATAGCAGCCATAAAAGCTCCTGCACCCGTCAGTGCGCAGGTATCCACACGCTCGCAGATATT
>CAVKMV010000129.1:0-3059 GCA_963657675.1 Ruminococcus intestinalis | reverse complement strand
ACAAAGGCTCCACTACGGTGGAGCCTTTTTGTGTAACCGTTAGATGATCTTGGTCGTCCAGTCCTCGATGTTCCACACCTTGTCGACCCAGCCTTCATAAAATTCTGGCTCATGCGAAACAAGCAGCACGCTGCCCCTGAACTCCTTGAGCGCGCGCTGCAGCTCTTCCTTGGCATCCACGTCCAGGTGGTTGGTGGGCTCGTCGAGCACCAGCCAGTTGACGTCACGCAGCATGAGCTTGCACAGGCGCACCTTGGCGGCTTCGCCGCCGCTAAGGACGAACACCTTGCTGGTGATATGCTCGTTGGTCAGGCCGCAGCCGGCGAGGGCGGCACGCACCTCGTAGTTGGTGAGGCCGGGGTAGGCGTTCCACACATCGTCGAGCGCAGTGTTTTCGTTCTTTTCGCGCTCCTCCTGCTCAAAATAGCCGGGCTCCAAAAATTCGCCCAGCTCCACATTGCCGCTGACGGGGGGGATAATGCCCAGAATCGTCTTGAGCAGCGTGGTTTTGCCCAGGCCGTTGACGCCGCGGATGGCGATCTTCTGGCCGCGCTCCAGGCTGAAGGTGACGGGACGGGTGAGGGGGCTGTCGTATCCCAGCACCAAATCCTTGGCCTCTACAATAAAGCGGCTGGGGGTGCGCGCCTCGCGGAACCTGAAGGTGGGCTTGAGCTTTTCGCGTGGCTTTTCAAGCATTTCCATCTTATCCAGCTTGCGCTGGCGGCTCTTGGCCATGTTGGTGGTGGCCACACGTGCCTTGTTGCGGGCGATAAAGTCCTCCAGCTTGGCCACCTCCTGCTGCTGGCGCTCGTAGGCGGCAGCCCTTTGCGACTGGTAGATGGCGTACATTTCCTGGAACTTGTCATAATTGCCGCTGTAGCGGGTCAGCTCGCAGTTTTCCAGGTGGTAGATGACGTTGACCACCTTATTAAGGAAGGGAATATCGTGCGAAATGAGGATGAAGGCGTGCTCGTAGCTTTGCAAAAATTTGGTGAGCCACTCGATGTGCTCCACATCCAGGTAGTTGGTGGGCTCGTCCAAAAGCAGGATCTGCGAATTCTGCAGCAGCAGCTTGGTGAGCAGAACCTTGCTGCGCTGGCCGCCGCTCAGCTCGCTCACGTCCTTGTCCAGGCCGATGCTGCCAAGGCCCAGGCCGTTGGCGAATTCCTCTATCTTGCTGTCGAGCGAATAAAAGCCGCTGTGCTCCAGCTCGGACTGGATTTCGCCGACGGTGTTCATCATCTTATCCATTTCTTCGGGAGTGGCGTCGCCCATTTTATCATATAAATCCAGCATCTGCTGCTCCATGGCGTACATGCCGTCAAAGGCGCTGCGCAGCACCTCGCGGATGGTCATGCCCTTTTGCAGGGTGCTTTGCTGGTCCAGGTAGCCGACTGTGACCTTGCCCGGCCATTCCACCCTGCCCTCGTCCGGCAGCACGTGCCCGGTGACGATGTTTAAGAAGGTGGACTTGCCCTCGCCGTTGGCACCCACAAGGCCCACGTGCTCGCCGCGCAGCAGCTTAAAGGAAACGTTTTCTAAAATCTGGCGTCCGCCAAAGGAATGTGATACATTGGTGACGTTTAGGTAGCTCATAAAAATCCTCGCTTTAATTATCAGTTTATCTTTGTTATAATAAAAAAGGACCGGCCCCGCCGCGGTCAGCCCTGTTTTATATCATAGGCAGCGCTTCAGCAGGTCGGGGTTGTTTATAGCAAGGTCAACCAAACGGCCCACTATACCGGTATATCCGCGCCCTAAGGCTTTGGCCTTTGCCAATGTGTCCTGGTTTACCCGTATAGTCAGAAGCGGACGGCAGCGCTCTGCCCTTTGCTGTGCGGCCATAGCTGCAAGCTCCTTTAACTGCTGGTCAGTCAGCTCCGGGCAATCATCGTCAGCCACCGGCGGCATACGGTCAGCAGCTTCTATTTGTTTTATCTGCTTTTGTGTCAAAGGCTCATTTTCATAAATCATCTTGCGGATAGTTGCCATAATACACACCTCTTTCCCTTGCAGTTGCAACTCGTGCAGATATTATGCGCGTTGCATCGCTTCTGTCCGTATAAACTACAAATAACACCTTATGTACAAGACCTATAACAATATAGCGATCCTCCGAATCGCTGTGCAATTGGTCAAAATATTCCAGCCTGTCCAGGTCATCAAATACGTGCGCAGCTGTTGTGAAGTCTATACCATGCTTTTTTATGTTAATCTTTTCTTTTTCGTCGTCCCATTCCGTAGGACGGCCGTTAATTAACCTTTTCATACTTTAAGTATAACAATTTGTGTAACGTTTAGCAAGTTGAAAATCATATTGCGTTATCTTTTAGCTCGTGGTATGCTGTAAAGGCAGATATTTGCTGCACTTTTGCTGTTTGCGCCTTTACATAGGCATGACGTGGACGGCAGGAACAGAAGCTGTTGATATTGAGGAGGAATTTTTATGCTGCAAGGAAACAAAAAGGATATAGAAAGACTGCTGCCATACGTAAGCGCGCGCCTGCAAAAGGCGCTGGCCTACATTGCCGCCACCGATTTTAGCAAAGTGGCCAATGGCGAATACGAAATTGACGGCCGCGACGTCTTTGCCCGCGTCAACACCTATGACACCGAGCCTAAGGACGCACGCCGCCCCGAAAAGCACAACGAATATATCGACGTGCAGTTTGTGGCCGCAGGCAGCGAGGCGATTTGGTATACGCCGCTGTCGCCCCTGTGCCTGGAGACCGAAAACAGGGCAGCAAAGGAGGACGTCATCTTTTATGCCGACCCGCACGAGGCCAACTGCGCCGTGCTGGCGGCAGGCGACTTTGCCATCTTCTTTCCGTGGGAGCTGCACCGCCCCAACTGCGACAGCACCGGGGGCAAAAGCCACGTGCAGAAGATTGTGGTGAAGGTGAAGGCATAAAAATATAAAAAAGTTTGCAAAAAAGTGTTGACAAACACGCGCAGGCTTAGTATAATAACATTCGTGATGTTGAACAACACAGCATTACAAAATATTCCCCGATAGTTCAGCCGGTAGAACACCTGACTGTTAATCAGGGCGTCGTAGG
>CAVKMV010000128.1:0-3145 GCA_963657675.1 Ruminococcus intestinalis | reverse complement strand
TAAAGTTAACTCTAGGGGTTATTGTTAATATAGTGTATCGAAGGATGTGCTTCAAAATATGAAGTCAGGGAGGAATATAGTATGAATAAACCAGATATCATCTGCCATATGATGACATCAGTAGATGGACGAATTGACTGCGCTATGACGGAGCATCTTCCGGGGGTGGAAGAGTATTACAGTACTCTTGATTCTCTTGACGCACCAACACGCGTAAGCGGGCGCGTTACAGCAGAGCTTGAGATGGCTTTACCAGGAAAGTTTTTGAGCAAGACAGTTACACCTCTTGCAAGTGAAGCATTTTATAAAGCAATGGATGCTGACGGTTACGAGGTCGTAGTTGATACACACGGCACGTTGCTTTGGAACGATCAGGCAAATAAAAAACGTCCCGTACTGGTTTTGACAAGCGAAGACGTAAGCAGGGAATACACGGACTATCTTGTTAAGCGACATATTTCGTGGATTGCCTGTGGCACGAAAAAAATCAATTTGCGCCGCACCTGTGGGATTCTTGCCAGTGAATTCGGCGTTCAAAGAATGGCGGTCGTTGGCGGCGGTCACATTAACGCAGGATTTCTTGCGGAAGGCCTGCTGGACGAAATCAGTATCCTGATCGGGGCAGGGATTGATGGTCGCGGTGGGATGAGCAGCGTATTTGACGGCTTGCCGATGGAAAGATCTGTTACACAGCTGAAGCTTGAAAGCGTGCAGCCGTTTAAAAGCGGTGCAGTCTGGATTCGCTACAAGGTAGGCTAAGAAGGCTGGGAAGCTTATTTATAGTGGGCAAACTGCAAAGATAAAACTGTCCGTTAATAGCTTTGAAAAAGACATAAGATAACAAAATATTGCCAAAGCAACACACTTTATGTTAATTATGTGAAATCGTCAGAAATTAGCACTCCTTGCTTGACAGTGCTAACAAAAGGTGGTATAACATAATCAACAAAGGAAATGAGCCACGGGGGCTGCAAGGGCAGTCAATGGAGGGCGCAAATCCTGAGTGACAAATCAATTATTACTTGCAGCATCAACATGAAAATGCAGACTACGAGGAAGATAAAACTGGAGGAATGACTTATGATGATGCCTAGTGTATTTGGTGAAAGCTTATTTGATGATTTGATGGATTTCCCGTTTGATAAAGAGTTCTTTGGTCATCGCAATCCGCTATATGGCAAGCATGCGCAGAACATTATGAAAACCGATATTAAAGAATCGGATGATGCCTACGAGATGGACATTGACCTGCCTGGCTTCAAAAAAGAGGATGTCAGCGCCAAACTGGAAAATGGTTATCTGACCATTACCGCAGCTAAGGGCTTGGATAAGGACGAAAAGAATGACAAGGGCGTTTATATCCGCCGCGAGCGCTACACCGGCCAGTGCGCAAGAACCTTTTATGTAGGCGAAGCAGTTACCCAGGAGGACATCAAGGCAAAATTTGAGGATGGTATCCTGAAGGTTACTATTCCTAAGGTTGAGCCTAAAAAAGTAGAAGATAAGAAATACATTGCTATCGAAGGATAACAATTTCCCACTTCATCCTTTCAAATGAAAACAGCCGTCAGAGTGAAAAAGCCCTGACGGCTGTTTTTTTGGATGCAAAAAAGGACTGACATCAGCTTTGTGTCAGTCCTTTTTAATTATGTCAATCCTTGGGAACAAGGTCTTCTGCCTTCAGGGTGCCATTTTTGGCACGCTGAGCAAATTCGGCGGTGGCAGTAAAGAGCACGTCGCTGGAGCTGTTGAGGGCGGTTTCGCAGGCGTCCTCCAGCACGGAGATGATGAAGCCGACGCCGACGACCTGCATGGCGATGTCATTGCCAATGCCAAAGGAAGCGCAGGCTACAGGAATTAGCAGCAGTGAACCGCCGGCAACACCGGAAGCACCGCAGGCGCCAACAGTAGAAACTATGCACAGCAGTAAGGCAGTGGGCAGATCTACGTGGATGCCAAGAGTGTTGGCAGCAGCGAGCGCCAGCACGGAGATGGTGATAGAAGCGCCGGCCATGTTGATGGTCGCACCCAGCGGAATAGAAATCGCATAGGTGTCGGGGTTGAGACCCAGACGTCTGCACAGCGCCATATTAACCGGAATGTTGGCAGCAGAGCTGCGGGTGAAGAAGGCGTATACGCCGGATTCACGGATAGTGGTCCAAACAAGCGGATACGGATTGCGATGAATGTTGAAATATACAATAAGCGGATTCATTACCAGTGCTACCAGGAAGTAGGAGGCGATGAGCACGCCCAAAAGGTGTACGTAGCTGACGATGGCAGATAAGCCGCTGTCGCTGATGGAGGTGGCAACGAGGCCCATGATACCGAGCGGGGCAAAGTTAATGACCCATTTTACGACCAGTGTGATGGCCTTGGCAATGTCATCCAGGGCTTTTTTAGTAGTCTCACTGGCGGCCATATTCATGGCGATGCCAAAGATGACGGCCCAGGCAAGGATACCGATATAGTTGGCGTTGAGCAGTGCGGAAATAGGATTATCTACAACGCTCAAAATAAGGTTGTGCAGTACCTCGACAATGCCGCTGGGCGGTGCAATCTTGGCGTCTGCAATCTGTAGCTGCAGGCTGGTGGGCGACAGGAAGGACAGGCTTACGCCTACTAAAGAGGCACAGAAGGTGGCGATAACATAAAGGATGATAATAGGCTGCATATTAGCCTGACCGCCGCTTTTCTTTTTAGCCATGGCGTTCATAACCAAAAAGAAAACCAGCACAGGGGCAACGCCCTTTAATGCCTTGACGAACAAATCACCGAAGATGGATACGACAGGCACAGCCTGTGGTACATAGAGCGCCAGCAGAACGCCGATGACCAGACCGACGGCAATCTGCTTGATGAGAGCGACTTCGTTCAAAATCGCTGAGAACTTACCAAACATAAAAATTCCCCCTAATATTCAATGTTGCTTTATAACAGCTTTAATAGTATATAATATATATCAAATAATGTCAAGCCTGTAACGAAATATGTACACACAGAATAGACATCGACTAAAAATATACTAAATTGCAGCACAGCTGTTGTTGGCATATAGGTTGATTGTTAAATATATTACAGGTTATAATTTGTCTGCTAGGGATGTTGGTGGACAGGTGTGCGATAACAAAGTATAGAGGTAACT
>CAVKMV010000127.1:0-3206 GCA_963657675.1 Ruminococcus intestinalis | reverse complement strand
TTGTTACTCCAATCGTAGCAAGTATTCACCTCTCAATTCATTGAAAAGTTTGGTGTAATAGTCTTTGTTTATTTTATTAGCATCATTTACCTCAGTCGCCAACACGAAATATTTTTTTGATGAGATAAACAACCCTTTTTCCTAAAATTCTTACCAATATCAATTTCAGTTGATGTCTAAACCTTTTAACCGGAGAAAGCCAAGAACCTGCAAAGTGATGGATAGTGTATGTATTTCGAGTTTTCTTCACCAATCCATCCATAAAGTCTTTAGCGCACAAGTACTCAAAGGGTAAAAGAGCATTATTATCCCCAAAAACCTGAAAACTACCATCCAAACGAATATTATATTTTTCTTTTGTCATGCGGGTAACGGTGACTACATTGGTCGTCTGATCTAAATTACCATCAGCTTGCTTGAACCTTTTATCATTATAATATGAAAGCAAATAGCCGATCCAACTGGCAGCTTTGGTAGAGCCCAAAACACCGGTTTGAAGCCTACTCACAGATTCAAACCCCGAAAATGCAGTATAATTCAGTAAATCATCCAAGGACCGACAAACCTCCACATCTGTATCCATATAAATACCACCATGGTCATAAAGAATTTTTAACCTTGCATAGTCAGAAACAAATGCCCATTTCTTAGCTTCATAAGCTTCGCGGCAGTAGGTGTTTTCATTCACATCAAAGTTTCTTTCATTCCACTCCAATATCTCGTAATCTGAGCAATGCCTTTTCCAAGAAGCGATATGTTCCTTCACATCTTCCGGTAAAGGGGTTCCTCCAAACCAGCAGTAATTAATAACTTTCGGTATCACTATCTTTTCCTTTCACCATATATCAAACCAAACAACAACTCTTATTCCCTCAAGAACTGGTGATAAATCCACTCACGTACCCTGTTAGGAAGCAATCTGGCTGGCACTCTGATTAAAATGTTCTTTATATAAGCAAGTTTTCCAATAAAGCCGCTTCGTAATAAAAAATTTTGGAAAGAAATATCCTGGAGAAGATACTTCCAACCTCCGCGCCTAGCAAACATCCTGCTATCCGCTCGCACATATACCAAAAATTCCTGGATATTGGCGGCCTTACATCCTTGAAGTAGCATCCTAACCCAAAGGTCGTAGTCTTCAAACCATAAAAAATGCCGATAGTTCCCTGCTTCCAAAACTTTTGATTTTTTGAACATGACGGTCATATGGCGAAATGGGTTTCTTTTCTTTGCAAAGATCATAATCTCATTATGCTCCGCCGGTAAAACAGTCTGGCTGTCAGGATGATCTATGCTATCGCTGAATTCCTTAATATTGGTCCCTACCAAGGCAATCTCAGGGTGTTCCTCCATATAGCAAAGCTGCTTTTCAAACCGTGATGGTATACACACATCATCAGTGTCCATACGTGCAACCAATTCGTGGCTGCACGCCAGCAGGCCATCCCGCAAAGCGAGGCCCAATCCCATATTTTTTTTGTGGATAACAAATTTAAAAATCGGATATTGACTTTGAAATCTATAAAGCACTTCTTCTAGCTCATTCTTCAAAAAGCCGTCCTTCACCATAACAATTTCATCAGGACGCACAGTACTATCCATTATACTACTCAATGCTTGGTCCAAAAATTTAGGATCCTCATTATTATACACCGACATAAGCACAGAAAACGATTTTTTTTTGCTTTCTGCATTTTTCATAGCGCAACCTCACATTCAGCTAAAAACCAAGCGATAGAAGTATCATACTTCATCAATACGCACCCTTCCTTGCTAGCACCACGGCAAACGTCTTAAACAGCATCACAATATCTATCCACACGCTCCAGTTGCGCACATACCAGCTATCCAGGAGCACGCGCTCGCTGTATTCAATATCGCTGCGCCCGCTCACCTGCCACATGCCGGTAATGCCTGGCTTCACCATCAGGTAATCACCCACGTATTCGCCGTAGCGCGCCAGCTCCTCCTGGATAATGGGACGCGGTCCCACCAGGCTCATCTCGCCACGCAGGACGTTAAAAACCTGCGGCAGCTCGTCCAGGCTGGTCTTGCGCAAAAAGGCACCGCTTTTGGTAATACGCGGGTCGTTCTTCAGCTTAAAATCGCGCTCCCACTCCTTGCGGGCAGCAGGGTCGTTGGCCAAAAGCTCCGCCAGGCGCTCCTTGGCATCCACGCACATGCTGCGGAACTTGTAGCAGGGAAACGGCTTGCCGTCCTTGCCGATGCGGATGTGCTTAAAGATGACAGGTCCCGGGCTGTCCTTGTAAATCCAGATGGCGATAAAAAGAAGCAGCGGCGAAATAGCTACTACGCCCACAAGCGTGAGCACATAGTCAAACACCGTCTTGGCCAAGCGGTTGAGCGGCCTTGCCAGGTTGTTTTTGAGACGCAGCACCATCAGACGTTCGTTAAACAGGCTTTCCACCTCCAGCGCACCCGTCGGCACGCCCACAAAGGCAGGAATGACGCCAATGTTTTCCACCAGCGGCTGCACGCGGTAAATAAGGCGTCCCATAGCCTCGGGATCCAGCCCCGGCGCCGCAATAAACACCCGCTTGACGCCGGTCGCTACAATCACCCTTTCGGCATCGGCAAAGCCGCCCAGCACCTCAAAGCGCTGCAAAATGCCGGGCTGCACCCTGTTGTCCTCCAGCAGGCCGATTATCCTGTAGCCCATGCCCACGTCATCCGTAATGGCCTTGGCTAAAAGCTCCGCCGTCCTGCCTGCGCCAATAATCAGCACGGGTATCTGCAAAAGCTGGCGCTTGACCAGCAGCCTTTTGCCCACGTAACGCAAAATGGTGACGAACACAAACGCCAGCACCGCGAAAAGTCCCACAAACAGCCTGCTTGTGGAGCCCGCGGTCCGCGCCACGTACAGCAGCAGCACCACCGCCGCCGTCGCATAGCAGCAGGCGTAAAAAATTTTTTCTACTTCTTTATAAAAGGGCATCCTGCGGCTATACAGCTGGCCAATATGCAAAAACAACATAAATATGCCAGGGAAGATGACCCAAAAGTTCAACCACGATATATGCAGCTCGCTGATGTGCTGCCAGCCCAGGTTGCGCAAAAAAAATGCGCACTGCTCGGCCGCCACCAGTGCCAGATAATCCAACAGCAAAAATAGCAAAACTAAAACCAATTTGTAATATTTGTTATTCACGTCCTACTCCCCTATACACGCATCAGCTATCTATTTG
>CAVKMV010000126.1:0-3293 GCA_963657675.1 Ruminococcus intestinalis | reverse complement strand
CCCCTGTACCATTTTGGTACACCCCCTGTACCATTTTGGTACACCCCCTGTACCATTTTGGTACACCCCTAAAATTTCATCGCTCAGGGTGTACCATGTTGTGTTATCCCATCCCATTTTGTTAAACTGGCCTGTCAGTACCGCCCCGCTTTCTTTCAGGTGCTGCAGGGCTCTTTGTAGTTTCCCGTGTGAGATATAGGGATGGGCTTCTGCCAGCTTCCGGACGCTGCCATATACCCAGTAGCGTCCGTCGTGGAATTTTGCCGTTTCCTTCTTTCTCTGGTTGTTCTGTATCCAAAAAAAGAAGTAATCCAGCAACAGCGCTTCTACAATGCCATATTTTTCGGCCAGCTCCACGCTGAAACTATGTTTTTTCATAAGCAGCGCCTCCACGATGGGAGACGTGCCAGCCATCTTACGTATTTCATAAGTGTTCTACGCCTTTTCATTTCGCGCCCCACTCCTTCAACATAAGGTCCTTATCTGCTTCGGACATGGTTTCTATCCCCAGCTCTTTGGCCTCACTGATTACACCGTCCAGCAATACGCTGAACTCTTTTGTGTTATAGCAATGGCTGCCATAGTAACATTGGAGCTGTATGGCCTTCTGACCGTTGACGATAACCTCGCCCAGCTCCCTTACCGTGCGCCATTCCTTTTTTAGCCTTTCCACGGCGGCAGGCTTGCAGCAAACATGGGTATACACCCCATAGCGCTCCAGCATGGTCAGGTAAACTTCATCCTTGTCCGTCCGGAGCACCGCCGCTATCTGCCCCAACAGTTCCCATAAATAGGCGTTGGCGTTGTGGCTGCGCCGCTTGCGCTTGATGGTTATTTCAACCTCAAGCGTTTTGCCGCTGTTGGCCGCCTGCTGCAGCTCCGATACCTGAGCATATAACGCTGGCGGTATGGACAGCTGCAGGGAGCCGTTGAAAAGGTTTATAACCTTTGTTATAAATTTCATTGTCTTAAGTAGTTTCTGCCTACATTCATCATCCAATGTTGGCGGCTGTGGGTTTCCTCATAGATTGACTGAGCTATCCGCTTCAGGTCCTCCATAATCTCCACGCCGCCGGAGCTGTGCACTGCGTGTGGCCCCATCGTGTGGCAGTCATTACAGAGCGGTACCACCAGCCCCAGACGGTCAGAAGCTTTGCGCTTTGAGCCGGGGAAGATGTGGTGCACGCACTCAGCAGGACGGCCACACAGGTAGCAGTGCGCCATGTCGTCTGTTATGATTGATTTAGCCATTCTTCGCACTCTCTAGCAGCTTGCGGATGGCTTCATGGGCTGCCTTGTATTGCTCCATCCTTAGCAGCTGTTCAAGGTTGCCCTTTTCTACGTCCTGAAGGTATTTGTAGCCCTCACGCAGCAGCACCTTTGTGCCATATTGGTCGTGCGCCACAAACACCTTTGTGTCTGACCTTTGCTGCTGGGGCTTCTGGCAGGCAGTGTTGCCGTCATCATCCTCCTGCGCCAATCCCAGCATTGCTGCCAGACTGTAGCGGCGTGCATAGGTGATGGCGCTGCCAACGCCCTGAATATCCTGCTTGCTGACAGGATAGTTGCCGGTGTTGGCGATGTATTGGCCGCTGCTATGCATCAGCATAGTAGTGACCGCTATGTCCTTGCCGTTCATGCCATCATAAAGTTGCGTGATGGCAAGGCCGTACTTTGCAAGCGGCTCCCTAACGGTGTTCAGGATTTCCGCTAAATCGGCGTACTTGCTTTTGAAGTATGGGTTATCGGAATTCTTGCCGGCGTTCTTTAATTCCCCCTGAGCCTTTGCCAGTGCTGCCGCCAGCTCGTTAATGTTTTCGCTTTTATCCAACTACTCTTCCCTCCTTTTTCGCTACCTCCAAAGCATCCATAATGCTGTTGGTAGTCTCACCATCCCACACGCAGCACTTTACGCTGTCGATGTGGTTGGTCATACGGTTATGGCGGCCGTAGTATTCGCCGCCTAGTCCGTATTCTTCTACATAGCCGATATGCACCTTCCTGCATATCGACTGCCTTGCGCACTTGTCACAGGTGCGCTTGCGGTCTAAAAATTCCTGCTCCGTCATGGTGCGCCTGCCACGTTTGGCTTCAAGCCAGCGCTGCATGTCCAGCACCATGTCGGCGATTTCCTCTTGTGTGTAATTCATTTTTACTCCTTTGTGATATAATCAACTTGATGTTGTTTTCCACGACCTTGCTATGGAGTACGTAAAAGCACATATAACCTCAGCAAGTACTCCGGAGCAGGTCTGGAATTTATACGTCGAAGCTGCCGAACGCATTAAAGATGCAGCAGCTCAGACGAAGAAAACAAGATGCCGTCGTATTGATTAACGGCTTTCTCGTTAAACTCCACCTTGGTGGTTCTTTCTACCACCTTGGCTGTAAGCTTTAATATTTTTTTGCTTTCTTTTACATCGCAGTCATAACCAGCAAGCACCTGGATTATTTCTGCGATGATTTTTTTGCGTCTTTCCAATTTGCTAACACCTCCTATCCGTGCTATAATAGGAGTGAAGTAATCTCGGAAAATCATACTTCACCCCTTAACGTCTGACGCTTGCCGTCAGGCGTTTTTCTTTTTGCCGTCATTTGGCCACCTTCAGCGGCACCACAATCATCCTGCCGGCATGAAGCTGGTTAACAAACTCATTGTCCGTCAAGCCGCTGGCCTTGCGGATATCGTCCACCAGATAGCGGACGTCTTTATACTTATTCTGATAGGGCATGTAGCCGTTAGCTACATCCCACAGGGTTTCACCTGCCGCCATCATGTGTGTGGCGGTAACTTCCTCATACGGGCGATACTCTGTATACGCCCATTCAGCAGCAACGCCTAAGCAGATTAACACCGCCAGCGTCTTCAGCAGCTTGCTCATTTTCGTTCCCTCCTATAACCTTGCTTTCCATCGCCATCCGTACCATCAGCCTTGCCAGCTTGCGGATGGCTTCTTCTTCATCCCCACCGTGTTCGGCAGGGATAATTTGAATTTTTAGTTCTCTTGGAGCCATTGCCTGCCTCCCTACTTTTTTCCCACAGCAATTAGACGCTGCCTCCTCTGATACTCGCTCGCAGTGTATCAGTACCGCCCCTGCATATTCTTTGGTCTGCCCTGCAAGGTGGGCAGTGGTCTTTCTGTTTCTACTGTTTGAAGTTTTCAAGGTGCTACTCCCTGCCTAGGCGGCAGGGTGATTGTGTTGCCTTGGTTTAATATATTAAACCTCAGTGCTAAAAAAAATATTCTCTACTGAACAATTTAAGGCTTTCGCCAACTTGACTAGCGTTTTTG
>CAVKMV010000125.1:0-3295 GCA_963657675.1 Ruminococcus intestinalis | reverse complement strand
AAATATACTCGCCTTCAAAGATAGTTTATGTTATCTTTGTCTGCAGTTAATGAATAATCGGGCATGGGCGGATATGGTTTAATGGTTTGGCGTGTTGCTTGTAATGATTTGGGTTAAATCATACTAAGAAAGGTTGGGATCATGATGAGAAAACAGAATGAATTAACCAAAAAGGTGTTGCTGTCTGTTTTGGCAGCGGGGCTGTTGACTACAGGCGTTATGGGGAGCGCGGTAGCAGCAACTAATTATTATGAGGCCGTAAATTACGAAAACCAAACGATAAACCACGGCGAACAAAACGTCGGTGGCATTACTTATATATATCGGGAGGGTGGTAGTGCGACAGACACAACTTATACCGGCAATGTTAATATCGGCGAAGGCGCTAATGGTGGTGCGTTTTATATTTATAATAATGCTAAGCAGCTTACGTTTACTATGACTGGTGGTGCGCTTACCAATAATGCTGCTAAGAATAGTGACGGTATTACAACCTTGTATACAGAAACTAGTGCGCTTGGCGGTGCAATCTGCAACAAGGGTACAGTGCTGAATCTCACTGATGTAGCTATCAATAACAACTATGCTGACGGCAACGGTGTGATTGCATCTGGCGGTGCCCTGCTTATTGATGCAACTATTAGTGGCGGCAAGACCTTTGATAGTGTAGCTAATATTAAAGTCACCAAGGATATGACATATACAGGCAACGAAGTCCGCCATGGTAAGGACGGAGTGTTTGTAAATACTTATGGAGCTTTGGGACAGACCGGCGGCGGTTTTGCTTATTTGGACAGAAATGCATCACTGAATTTTGATGTTGCTGAAGGTGCGACATTGACTATTGGTGATAGCAGCTCTAACGAATTGAAGGACAGTATTGCAAGCTCTGTTACGCTGCAGGGCCAGAGCATTAAACAGGCACAGATGACTAAGGCCGGCGCAGGCACGCTGGTGCTGAACGGCGGCCTGAATAAATATTATGGCACACTGGCTGTTAACGCCGGTGCTATGACTGTTAATAGTGACTGGACTGCCCACAACGCCATCACTGTGGCAAAGGACGCTACGTTGAATTTGGCCAACATCACGCTGGATACCTTTGGTGGGGGTTCAATAGAATATTATAATACTAGTGGCGTTAAAACTACCGGTACGCCTGATAAGATCGACGGCAGCATCACTACTGCTGCAGGCTCCACCCTCACTGCCAAGGACATTACCGTTAACGCTGGCACCCTGGCTGCAGCAGGCGAGGTAGCTGCTGCTAACGTTACTGTTAACAAGGGCGCAACCAAGGCAGAATTTACTGGCGGCGCAGCTATTACCGGCGACCTGGCTGCAAACGGCGCTGTTGTAACCCTGGGTGGCAGCGAGGATGCTGCTTACAGCATTGATGGCAACATCACCACCACTGATGGCGGCAAGGTTGTTTTGAGCGGCGGCAAGCTGACGAAGGACAACATCAAATCCACCTTGAAGGGCTCCCTGGAGCTTGCAGGCAGCGGCGTACTTTCCACCAAGTCTGACCAAATTTACACCAACGCTGCTTCTGCAACGCAAAATGCTTCCGGTGCTGTTGCTAACGAAGGCATCACCTTTACTGCAGGCACGCTGGTGCTGACGGATGATGAATACACCGTTGGCTATTTGGATACTGCGGCAAAGGCATTGGGAACTGCTACAAAAGGCAGCGAAACTGTTTTGAATATGACAGGCACGCTGGTGACGGAGGAAGCTGAGACTGACGTTAGCACCGGCAATACCGTTGTCAGCACGGAGACGATTGATAAGGTTAACGAAAGCAGCGATAGTGTAACCGTAGAACTGGATAAGGTGACTGTTGAAGCTGAACACAACCTGCTTGTAGGCACCACCAGCGGAGATGCAACAGTTAATGTTGATAATGTTGTTGCAACTGAGAAGGTGGAAAACGGCTTTAGCGTAGCTTCCCTGGTGCTTACCAAAGAGGATGGTAAGACATCCGGCGTTATTATCACCAATGGCAAGAACGTAACCCTTGGCGGCAGCGCAGGCGGTGAAGTTGTTACTGTAAAAGGTGGTACCGAAGATGAAAAGGTTAAGATTGTAGTCGGTACAGGTGATACCAAGGTTGGTGAATCTACATCCAGCAAAGGCACCCTGACCTTTGGCAACAGCCTGGCAACAGCAGATACCAGGTATAATCTGGACGGCGAGATTGTTGTCAAGAAGGATAGCAGCCTGGTTGTAAACGGCACCACCACTGTCAGCGATGCTGTGACCTTGGAGGGCGCAGCTGTAGCAGTAAATAACGGCGCAGTATTGTCGACTAAGAATGTAGAAGTAAAAGCAGATTCTGCTGTGACCGGCGCTGTGGCCGCTGACGCTGTGGAAGTAGCAAAAGACACGGTGCTCAGCATTGGCGATGAAAAAGAAGCAGGCAGTTTGGTTGCAACTAGTGCCAAGCTGAACGGCGGCACGCTCTTTTTGGATCCTGCGTGGAAGGGTCAGGATGTAATTGGTGATGCCAGCGGCGCAGCTATTACGTCGATAGGCACACTTGACGGCGCTTACGTTGTCGGCCAAAACTCCAAGCTGGCACTGAATGCTAGCCTGGCAGCTGTTGACGAAGCATTTGCTAAAACCAACCAAACCTGGGGCGAGGACGTAACTGCTGTAGCATACGTTGCCAAGGGTGTTAGCCTGGATAAAACAAATGGCGGCTCCCTCACCGTTGATGGCAGCATGACAAGTGTAGAAAAATACAGCCCCACGGCGCAAAGTGTAAACCTTGCAGCTAATTCTATGCTGATTGTGGAAGGCAAGAATTTGGGACGTGATTATAACCCTGAGACCAAAGAAGCTACTGTAGATCATAGTAAATTTGCTATCAGCGGCGTAAAGGCAGTAGATATTGCTGCAAGCTCCAAGCTTTATATCGACAATGCTGAAAAGAATAAGGTCTATACTATTTTTGACACTAATCAAGACACGGCTGTTAAGACCTATGGTGACAAAGTTTGGGTAGATCAAAATATTATTTCCAACAATTCCCTGCTGAAGCTGCACGGAGAAGAAAAGCTTGTCGGTGCAACTCCTGCAGGTAGCACTGAAGTAAAATATCTGGAATACCATGTAACTACAGAGCTGCAATCCATAAAGGATGCTTATGACGGCGCGGTTATTGCTCCTAACGTTTATGATGCAGCTGCAAATGACGAAGACAGTGCAGCAGGCAAGTACGTTTGGAAGGCTGCCGACAGCAACCAGGGCAACAGCAGCAAGCTGAGCCAGATTAGCGCTCTCAACAGTG
>CAVKMV010000124.1:0-3378 GCA_963657675.1 Ruminococcus intestinalis | reverse complement strand
TCATTATTGTTACCTCCAGTAATAAGTAATTTTTTATTTTTTTAAGCTGCCTCAGGCAGCGCGCCGCAGATTAAGCGGACTCTTTTTGTTTGCGTACTGCTTCCAGCGCATATACGACATTGCGGATGGTACCTTGAAGTACATTGACAAAACCGCTGATAGGAGCATTCATGCTGCCCAGCATCTTGGCAATAAGAACTTCTTTCGGCGGCAGGGAAGCCAGTGCTTTGATTTCGTCAGCGCTGATAACTTTGCCATCCAGAATACCAACTTTAACTTTCAGTTCCTTGTTTTCTTTTGCGAACTCGCAAACGATCTTTGCAACTGCTACAGGATCCTCAGGAGAAACTGCAATAGCGGTGTTCTTCTCCAGAGAAGGCTCCAGGCCTTCGATACCAGCCTCGCTTGCAGCAATACGCAGCAGGGTGTTCTTAACTACATTGTAGTGAACGCCGGCTTCACGCATTTTGCGGCGCAGGGCGGTGTCCTGAGCAACAGTCAAACCGCAGAAGTCAACTAAAACAGTGCACTTGGAGCTGGTCAGCAGCTCTTTAATCTCTGCAACTTTAGCAACTTTTTCAGGTCTAATAACTGCCATTAGATTGCACCTCCTTTTTTTGATGTTTTTATTAAATCAAAAAGACCTCTCGGCCGTAGCCGGAGGTCGGAAGGTCTGATATATCTTCACGCTCCAGCCTCGGCAGGCGTAGTTAAAGCTTACGCACGTGGCACCTGCTGTCTATGGCCCGATTATCTTCTGATTTAGTAAAATGAATTAAAACTACAATTATTTGTCGCTGTTAGCCTTCAGCACGTCAACCTTAACGCCAGGGCCCATGGTGCAGGACATGGTGATGGTCTTCATGTATTGGCCTTTTGCGCCGGACGGTTTAACCTTAACCAGAGTGTCTGCCAAGGTCATGTAGTTTTGTAAAAGCTGCTCTTCGGTAAAGGATGCCTTACCAATCGGAGCTTGCACGTTGCCGGCTTTATCGGTACGATACTCGATTTTACCAGCTTTAGATTCCTTTACGGCACGGGTTACATCCATGGTAACGGTACCAACCTTCGGGTTAGGCATCAGACCACGGGGACCGAGGATTTTACCAAGGCGGCCGACAAGACCCATCATATCAGGGGTTGCGATGCAGACATCAAATGCCATCCAGCCGTTTTTAATCTTATCAACGTATTCTTCACCGCCAACGAAGTCTGCGCCGGCAGCTTCTGCTTCTGCAATCTTGGGGCCTTTAGCAAAAACCAGAACAGTCTTGGATTTGCCGGTGCCGTTAGGCAGAACCAGTGCACCGCGAACCTGCTGATCCGGATACTTGGGGTTAACGCCCAGACGGAAAGCAACCTCTACGGTGCTGTCGAATTTGGTAGTAGCGGTTTTCTTAACCAGTGCTACTGCTTCCTTCGGGGAATAAAATTTGTCAGCTTCGATTAATTTCAAAGCGTCAGCATACTTTTTGCCCATTGTTTAAATCCCTCCTTGTGGTACAAGCGGCTTGTGCCTCCCACTAAATATGCAGACTAATAAATTAGTCTACGATTACAATACCCATGCTACGTGCAGTGCCTTCTACCATTCTCATAGCAGCTTCTACGCTTGCAGCATTAAGGTCTTGCATTTTGCTTTCTGCGATTTCGCGAACCTTGTCGCGACCCAGATTAGCAACCTTTTTCTTGTTAGGTTCACCAGAAGCCTTTTCCAGACCGGCAGCCTTTTTCAGCAGAACTGCAGCCGGAGGGGTTTTGGTTACGAAAGTAAAGGAACGATCCTCAAAAACAGTGATCTCAACAGGGATGATGAGGCCTGCCTGCTTTTCGGTACGTGCGTTAAATTCCTTAACAAAGGCCATGATGTTAACACCAGCCTGGCCAAGTGCAGGACCTACCGGAGGAGCCGGAGTAGCTTTAGCAGCCGGTACCTGTAATTTTACCATTTTAACGACTTTTTTCGGCATTTAATTACACCTCCTTACTTACTCAATTTCTTCAACTTGTGTAAAATCAATTTCAACAGGAGTTTCGCGTCCCATTATATCAACGAGTACCTTGAGCTTGCCCTTTTCCTCGTTGATTTCGCTAATAGTAGCTTCCCAATCCCTAAACGGATCAGTCTTGATACGCACCCTCTGTTGTAACTGAAAATCAATTTTAACGGGCTTTACAGTCTCCTCTTCTTCCACACCCCAATAAGGCATAATATGCTTTACCTCCTCATCGGTGAGAGGAGTGGGGTCAGTAGAATCAGAACCGACAAAGCCGGTCACACCTGCAGTATTGCGGATAGCATACCAGTTGCTTTCATTAACAATCATTTCCACCAGCACATAGCCTGGGAAAGTCTTGCGCTCAACAACACGTTTTTTGCCATCGGCAGTAATTTCGGTTTCTTTTTCCGTAGGTATCTCTATATGGAAAATCTCGTTATCCATACCCAAGGAATGAACCTTGCGTTCCAGGTTTGCGCGCACTTTATTTTCATATCCAGAATAGGTATGGATTACATACCAATGTCTGCCTTGACTTAATTTCCTTTTTGTTGTTTCTTCTTCTGCCATTAACAACCGGAAAGCAGCGCTTCCCCTTCCCTCCTTACATAAAGCATCATACTATTATTGCAAAATCATGCGGAACAAAATACTAAAGATGGAATCAATTATCCAGATTAGAGCCGCACACAAAACAACTGCAATAATTACCACAATGGTGTTAGCAATAAGCTCTTGTTTGGTAGGCCAGGTAACCTTTTTTAATTCTACTTTAGTTTCACTGAGAAAGGTCGCAATGCTTGTTCCCTGCTTTTCAGTGTCTGTAGTTTCTGGAACGGCCATCTTGTCACATCCTTGCTATTACTACCCAGCTACGCACAAACCAAATTATTTGGTTTCCTTGTGCAGAGTGTGCTTTTTGCAGAACTTGCAGTATTTATTGAGTTCGATACGATCAGGATCGTTCTTTTTGTTTTTGTTGGTCTGGTAATTTCTCTGTTTGCACTCAGTGCAAGCCAAAGTAATCAGGTTACGCATTTAGTTACACCTCGCTTACGTACATAATAATAAAACCAATCACAAATTGTCGCTAATATAGAGTAACACAGTTAACACTTTATGTCAACTATAAATATCTGCCAGCCGCAATTTTTTTATTGGCGGCTGCCGTTTGTATCACAGTTGACTGCCTCCCTGCCACATCCATTGCCCTGCGTCTGCAGATTGGCCTAAAAATACAGGACCGGTCAGCAAATGGCCGGTCCTGAAAATAGCTTTAGCTAAGCCGGAAATTATTTCTCTTCTACTTCGGAAACAACGCCTGCGCCAACGGTACGGCCGCCTTCACGGATAGCGAAACGCAGACCTTTTTCGATAG
>CAVKMV010000123.1:0-3392 GCA_963657675.1 Ruminococcus intestinalis | reverse complement strand
TTATAATGCAGAGCATGATAGGTCTATCTATGGTGATTCGTTTACCATAAATATCCAAAACGTCAGCTCGCACGGTGTTACCGGCAAAGCTGGCAGCACTAAAAATTCTGGCGGCATCGTGGGTGAAAACAGTGGTCATATTGAGGGTGCTTATAACGAAAGCATTATTCACGGTAGCGAAAACATTGGCGGTATCGCAGGAGCCAATAAAACAGACGATGGCGCTCGCTATTCAGCCGACCTGACGGATGTAGCTAACGGCTTGGATATTGTTGGCGACATCAATAGTACTAATGTTGGCGGATTGGTCGGTATGCAGACAGGCATGGGTACAATTATTAGTACCGGTCGCAACACCGGCACAATCACAGGCGGCACGAACGTGGGCGGCATGGTTGGCTACAACGATGAAAATAGCTCATTGAGTAATTTAGAAAACGCACCGCAGGCCACCATCACCGGCGATAAAAACGTAGGCGGCATCGCCGGCTACAATGCAGGTGGCATCACCAGCGTGGAAAATGATCTGCTGAATAGCGGCTCTATTTACGGTAGGGAAAACGTTGGCGGTATTGTTGGCTACAACGTCGGCCTGGTACAAAATGTAAGCACCGATATTACCCTGCATGTAAAAGAAACAACGGATAGCACCGTAGTAGATCCCACGAAGGAGGCCAAGAACTTTGGCGGCATCGTCGGTTACAATGCTGTCGAAAAGGATGAGCTAGGTAATGTCACTGCTGCCGGCCAGGTTATTAACGCCACCAATAACGGCAGAGTGGAGGCCACAGGCGCCAGCAACGTTGGCGGCATTATCGGCTACAACCAAAACCCTGATGCTTTTGTAAAGTGGGAATATGACGCCGATACTGAAGATTATATTTGGGTAGAGTCCGTCGTAGAAACCAACTACGTCAACACCGGCGAGGTCATCGGCGGCAATTACGTTGGTGGTATCATCGGCTGGAACGACCCTGACCAACTGGCAAACATCACCGCCACCAACAAGGGCAAGGTGCAGGCCACCAGCGGCGGCGCCGGCGGCATCTTCGGCAAGTACACCGGCAGCATCACTGATAGCACCCTCATCAACGAGGGCGAGGTGCAAAGCAAGGCAACGCCGGGCGCAGACACAACTGAAGTTGTGGGTACAGGCGGCATCACCGGCGTTATCACCGGCGATATCACCGGCAGCACCATCATCAACAGGGGCACAGTTACTAACAGCGAATACGGCCAAAACATTGGCGGCCTCTTTGGCTATAGCAGCGGCACCATCACCGGCAGCACCCTGCAAAACGAAGGCAGCGTCAGCGGCACACAAAACGTCGGCGGCCTCATCGGCATGAACACCGGCAACATCAGCAAATCCAACCTCATCAACACCGTAGACGGCACGGTCAGTGGCAACCAGAGCGTGGGCGGCCTCATAGGCCAGAACACCGCCAGCGTTAGCGGCGGCCGCAACGAAGAGGACGAAAATGATGCAGCAGACCAATATTATAAATACAAGGTTTATAATAACGGCGTTGTTACGGGCGTAGCAGATGCTGACAGTCAAAATGTAAGCGAAAGGGTTGGCGGACTCATCGGCTACAACAACGGGGGCTCGCTCACCGCTGCCTACAACACCGGCGTGGTCAGTGGCGGCAATGACGTTGGCGGCATAGTCGGCCGCAACAGCGGCACCGTGGACCAGGTCTTCAACAGCGTCGTGGCTGTCACCAAAGCCCAAAATGAAGATGGTACATATACCTACACCTATAGCGATGGCAGTATCATCGGCGGCAATTACGTTGGCGGCATCGTCGGCTACAACGAACAGGCAAAGGATGAAGCTGGCAGCTATATCGATGGCACAGGCGTTATCACCAATGCCTATAACACCACCGCGGTAACCTATGGCAACCACGGCGGCAACATCGTGGGCGAAAACGACCACGGCACGGTGCAGAACGTTTATGGTTATGCGGATAAGGTTCAAAATGGCGATAACGTTGGCGAAAGCGTTGAAGGCACAGTAACCAACAGCTACGTCATCGGCACAGACGGCAAAATCGTGGATGGCGGGGACGCCAAGGACCAAAACAGCTACGCAGGCTTTGATTTTGCAGGCAGCGACGAAAAGGCTGCCACCTGGAAGCTGTACGCCACCAACACCAACCCGCTGCTTAAAGTCTTCCTCACCAAGGTGAACGTAAACGACAGCCTTTATGAGGGTCTTGTCTATAACGCCTATGACCAAAGGCTGGTAGCGCAGTGGATTGCAGATGGCAAGCTGACCACCGCCCAGGCAGAGGCCTTTAACGCCTACTTCAACAACAATGACCTCATCAACGGCAAGGAGCTGAAGGACGCAGGTACGTACAGCAACTGGCTGTGGTCCGGTCAGATCGCTACGGATAAGGAGGGCGCAGGCGAAAAGCTTGGTCCTAACAATTTGGGTTATGACTTTGACATAAAGGACATCACCATCAACAAGAAGAAGATCACCATCAACCCCAACGACCCCGACCCTGTAAACCCCGTAAAGCCTGACGACAAGGGCAGCAGAGTCTTTGACGTCAACGGCAACGACGTGGTGCGCACCTATGGCACCGTGGATGGTGTAACCTACAGCCTCAATTTCAACTATGGCGACGATTATAACGACAAGATGAAGCAGGAGCTGGAAGGCAAGATCACCATCACCGACGAGCAAAGCACCATCCAAAACAGCCAGGACGGCGGCGTAACGGATAGCGGCAACCGCACCAACAACGTGGGCGGCTACAGCTGGCACGCAGGCGTCAAGCTGGACGACAGCCTCACAAGCAACTACGAATTCAGCACCGGCGGCAGCACTGCCACCGTACAGGGCAATTCGGATGTGGTGAAGGCTAACCTTAATGTCATAGTGGATGATAAAGAGGTCAAAAAGGGTGACAGCGTTGATTTCACAGGCAGGGTGAACGGCCTCGCGAACGGCGATACCCTCGCCGACATTGGCTTTGGCGGCTACGATTTGGCAGATGGCGTCAACCCGCTCGTGGTTGGCGTATACCAAGACAAGATTGGCGTGCTCATTGGCGGCAAGCTGCTGTTTGTGGGCGCAGATGATACGCTTGCTAACTACAAGCTCAGCATCGACCCCGGTACGCTGACGGTGTATGACAACAGCGAGCCTTATGACAAGCATCACGATTACTGGTTCAGCACCGCGCCTTGGGACAGGGAGCGCAACCTGCGTGAACGCAAGGCCGAATTCCACTACGTTGGCGGCGGTATGAACCTGTAAGCACAGGCGCAAAAGTATTTGCCTCCTTGGCACAATATCTGGTATAATTGAACAGAAGGGCACTAGTGCCTTAGCTGTCGCGTTAAGCGTCATGCGTATTATGTAAGTAGTACGC
>CAVKMV010000122.1:0-3419 GCA_963657675.1 Ruminococcus intestinalis | reverse complement strand
CTATAGCTTGCTTGGAGTAGAAAAATGTATCAATAGTTGGCACAGAAAATTTTTCTAAAAACGAGTAAAAAGTAAAAATAACATTTGTACTTTTCTAGAGAACAGTGGTATAATATTACAAGAGTTTTGTACTAAGAAAGGGGACAGTAGCATGTCTGAGAAATCTACGTTTTATTTGGTGCGTGAAGAGATTCTTCCCGAGGCCATAAAAAAAACTATTAAAGTAAAGGAAATCCTCAAAAGAGGTGAAATTAAAACTATAAATGAAGCAGTAGAAAAAATGGGTTTAAGCCGCAGTGCTTATTACAAATATAAGGATTTCGTCTTCCCGTTCTATGAAGCAAGCAAGGAAAAAATTATTACCCTGTCCCTGCTTTTAGAGCACAAATCCGGCGTGTTGAGCAAGGTGCTGAACACTGTTGCCGATGATTCTGGCAGCATTATGACCATCAACCAGGGGATTCCCCTGCAGGGCGTGGCCAATACCACCATTTCTATCGAAACCAAGCATCTGACGGTAGATTTGGAGGCATTGCTCGACAAGCTGCGCATGATTGACGGCGTAAAGCGCCTGGAGGTTCTGGGTCAGGTATAAGCACCGGTCTGGCTGTAATTTAATTATTGGAGGGGCATAGTATGAAGGATTTTGTGAATGTGGGTCTTTTGGGCGCCGGCACTGTTGGTGGCGGCGTGCTTCAGGTTTTAGAAAAAAATGCGGAAAAAATTGCCAAAGAGGTGGGTAAGCCCGTAAGGATTACCAAGGTTTTGGACCGCAATGTAGAGCGTCTGCAAAAGGAATACGGCGATAAATATTATTTTACTGCCAATGCGGACGAGGTGCTGAACGATAAGGATATTGACATCGTAGTGGAGCTTTTGGGCCGCGAGCATCCTGCCAAGGAATTTATCGCCCAGGCCTTTAAAAACGGCAAGCATGTCGTTACGGCCAACAAGGACGTTTTGGCAAAATATGGTGCGGAGCTGTTCCCGCTGGCGCACGAGCATAACTGCGATTTTATGTTTGAAGCCAGCGTGTGTGGTGGCATTCCCATTATCGGACCGATGAAAACCAGCATGGCGGCGAACCGGATTACCTCTATTATGGGTATTGTCAACGGCACTACCAACTATATGCTTTCGAAGATGGCCAACGAGCACCTGGATTATGACGAGGTGCTGAAGGAGGCGCAGGCCAAGGGCTATGCCGAATCTGACCCGACTGCTGACGTCGGCGGCTTGGACGCTGCCCGTAAGATTGTTATCTTGGCCGCTATCGCCTTCAATACTCGCTTTAGCCTGGATGATGTGCAGGTTGAGGGTATCGAAAGCATTGAGGCCTGCGATATTAAGTATGCAGCTAATTTGGGTTATGCGGTGAAGCTTTTGGCTATCGCCAAGAACGACCCCGAATATGGCGTCAGCCTGCGTGTTAACCCCACGATGATTCCGCTGACGCATCCGTTGGCAGGGGTAAACGGCGTATATAACGCGGTCTTCGTCAACGGCGATGCTATTGGCGAGGCCATGTTCCTGGGTTTGGGTGCCGGCCGTCTGCCGACTGCCAGCTCTGTCTGCGGCGATATTATAGATATTGCCCGCAACATGCAGCACAAGTCCACAGGACGCATCAGCTGCACCTGCTTTGAGGAAAAGAAGCTGTGTCCGCCGGATAAGATGTCCGCGCCTGCCTACATCCGCCTGCAGGTGGCTGATAAGCCCGGTGCCCTGGCTGCCATTGCTGCTGCCTTTGGCGCACAGAACGTTAGCCTGCGCAACGTGGTGCAGACCAACGATGTCAAGACGAGCAAGGCCGAAATCGTGGTTATTACCCACAGTGTTTCGGAGGCCAATTTGCAGATGGCGCTGCAAATCCTGCGCGTGCTGCCTGTAGTGGAGCAGATCAGCTGCGTAATCCGCGTAGAGGACAGCCGTTTGGCATAAAGGGGCGGAGCGCTTATGAAAAAGGTATCTATTCAAGTTCCTGCAACCTCCGCCAACTGCGGTCCCGGCTTTGATACGCTGGGTCTTGCCTGCACCCTCTACAACGAGGTTACCTATGAGATCACCGACGCCAAGGGCTTTCAGCTGGAGGTGACGGGTGAGGGGGCAGATTATCTGAAGCCGTTTGGTCGCAACCTGGCCTTCGCCAGCTTTCTGCGCGTGTGGAACGCTGCCACCTGCGGCCAGCGCATCGGCCTGAAGGTGACTATGCATAACCGCATTCCCATGTCGCGTGGCCTGGGCAGCAGCTCCAGCGCTATTGTTGCAGGCATTTACGCTGCTAACGCCCTGTGCGATAATCATTTTTCGCTGGATGAGCTTTTGGGGATAGCGACAGAGATCGAGGGCCATCCTGACAACGTCGCGCCTGCGCTTTATGGTGGCTTCACCATCAGCTACATGGAGCAGGGCAAGGCACATTCCCTGCGCCTGCTGCCGGCCAAGCTGCTGAAGTTTGTGGCCGTGGTGCCGGACAGCAAGCTGGCAACGGTGCTGGCACGTCAGGCTATACCTGAGACGGTTCCGCACAAGGACGCTGTGTATAACACCTCGCGCGCATCGCTTTTGGTGGGTGCGCTGCTCAGCGGTAATTATGCTTATCTGGGCATGGCGCTGGAGGATAAGCTGCACCAGCCGTATCGTGCGCACCTCATCCCCGGCCTTGCGGACGTTTTCACCGCCGCCAAGGACGCAGGAGCCTATAACGCTATCATTAGCGGCGCAGGCTCTACCGTGATGGCCTATGCCTCACCTGATGCTGACTGTGACGGGATTGCGCAGGCGATGGTGAAGGCGTTTGCCGCGCATGGCGAGCATGCCTGCTATCACGTTTTGGACCTGGATACAGACGGCGTGAAAATAATTTAAAAAACTATTGACAACAGGCTTATAAACCTGTATAATACTTCTTGTGTTCGGGGCGTGGCTCAGCTTGGTAGAGCGCTTCCTTGGGGTGGAAGAGGTCGTGGGTTCGAATCCCGCCGCTCCGACCAATGTCGGAATTTGGTCGATGTGTTCACTGTAAAAAGTGAATGCATCGGCTTTTTTGTTTTGTCTGCAGGGATGTTGGCAGGATAGATGAAATTGAAAAGTTTCGTAACACTTGTTATAATTAGAATATCACAGCTATAATGCAAAAGCACATGAACAAGATTGCAAGACGCACCACAGTCAGAGTAAGAGCGAAGGATTAAGATTGGTAGGTGTAAGACGTGAAGATACTCGATAATATCAACAACACTGTTCGTGATGACCTGCGGGTGGAGATAAAGCGTGGAAGCGATGGAGCTGAAAGCGGAAATAAAAATACTAAGGCATAAAATGAGTGTTTATTATAAGGGAGCTAGCAATGTATGAAATCGGAATTCTATAAGGGGATCAAAAAAATACTGTCTTCTGCAAGGAATAAGGTTTATCAG
>CAVKMV010000121.1:0-3572 GCA_963657675.1 Ruminococcus intestinalis | reverse complement strand
ATATCCCTGCCGCTGAATTATTATTGCGCATCATTTTGAAAAATGATAAAATCAAGGTGAGAGAGGTGAGCGTGCAAAGCTTTATCCAGAATTTATACGGACATTCGGCGCAGATGGATATACTGGCGCAGGATGAGGACGGGGAATACTTTAACGTGGAGGTGCAGCGCAGTGACGAGGGCGCACCTGCGAAAAGGGCGCGCTTTTACAGCAGTCTGTTGGATGCCAAGCTGCTGCAGGCTGGCAGGCAGTACGAGGAGCTGCCTGTGACGTATGTAATCTTCATTACGGAAAACGACGTTTTGCAGGGCGATTTGCCCGTTTATGATATAGACAGGCGGATAAGGCAGACGGGTGCTGACTTTGGCGATGGGGCGCATGTCGTTTATGTCAACAGCAGGATTCAGGACGCTACGCCGTTAGGCAGATTGATGCAGGATTTTTATTGCAAGGACCCTGCCAAGATGCATTATAAGGAGCTGGCAGAGAGAAGCAGCTATTTGAAAAACCCGAAGGAGAGTGAAGCAGACATGCAGGATATTATTGAATTATACGCAGAAAAGAAGGCTAAGGAAGCAGCCAAGAAAGCTGCCGAGGAAGAAGCTAGGAAGGCAGAAAAGATGGTTAAGGAAGCGGAAAAGAAAACGGCCAGGGAAACTGCCAGGGAGTATGTGTGCAAGCTGCTGAAGGGGGGCCTTCCGGTGGAAAAGGTTGCGGCTTTGCTGGATATGAGCAAGGCGCAGGTTGAGGCGCTGGCGCAGGGCTCGCATACGGCGTGAGGCTTTAGGCAGGTGCAAACCCCTCAGGCGCCTACGGCGCCAGCTCCCCTAGCAGGGGAGCCTTTCTAGTGTTCACATAACTATTGCAAGCAAAAACGCAGCGGCATTCGCCGCTGCGCTTTTTGCTCTCATTTATCCTTATTCACCCTTTTTTGTTTATCATGTCGCTGATGCGCTTTTGCCGTTCCAGCTCAGCGAGTGCACGCTCGTACAGCTGCAGCTGCAGCCTGCTTTTGACCGGCTGCAGGGTGGTGCTGCCATCTGTGCTGTACACCACCTTGTCGCTTTTGTCAGTGTACAGGCTTTTGAGCAGCGCCACCTGCGTGCCGTCGTTGTTGTACAAATACAGCTGCGTCACGGCCGTGGCCGTTGCCAGCTCCGGCTGCAGCGATTGCAGCTGCGCCAGGGCCTTGGCGTTGTAGCGTATTTCTGCCTGCAGCAGCAAAAACAGCTGCTGCCCGCGCCGCAGCGGCTGTACGCTGCTCGTATCCAAATACACGTCACCGCTGGCAGTGCTGCCAATCCTTTCGCTGTTGGCCGCCGCCGCAGTGCCGACGCAGCCCAAGACCAGGGTGAGGGATAAGCATAGTAAAATTATCAGCTTTTTCATAAGTGCAAACCTCGCAGGAGCTATTATAGTTTACCTAATTATACGCACATCCGTGCCAAGAAGTAAAGAGGTAAAATCGTATAGATTGTTACAAAATTTGTGAAAAATTGGGGGGGGTGGAGCACTAAAAATAAAAAATTGTTGCTAGCTAAAACTTTGTCCTGTACAATTAAAGCAGTTAAAAAAATTGCCTGCGGCCGCCTTGGCGGCAGGCACAATATTTGCCACGCGCCGACGTGCTTTTGGGGGTGCGCCCGGTGGCAGTTGGGTTTAATTTAAGGAGGTTGGGTTTTTATGAGCAGCAAAAATAAGGGTGCGAAAGCGCTCGCTTTGGCAGTGTCCTGCGCCGTGCTGACAGGGGTGTATGGGTTAAGCCCTGTGTATGCGAATGGGACGACGACTGTTACGATTACTGGAGGCACTGCTACCGGCACTATTACAAATGGTACTATTAGTGGCAGCGTTGCTACTGGTGAGAGCGGCAGTATTAGCGGTACTATTAATGGTACGGTTACTGGCGGCACCGATTCTGGCAGTTTGAGCGGCACTCTGACTAACGGCACTCTGACTAACGGCACTCTGACTGGCGGCACTCTGACTAACGGCACTGTTGGTAGCATTAGTATTGCTGGTTTCACAGGTACTATTGAAAACAGTGCTATTGCTGCTGCGCTGCAAAACCAGGCAATTAGCGGCGTAACTAGCTTGGGTGTTGGCAGTATTACAGCGACAGGTGCTGTAAGTGGCACTAGCTTTAAGATTGACGATAATAACGTATGGAGTGGCAGCGGTCTGAAAGCGAGTGCTATTACAGCCAGCGGCGGCGTTACTGTAAACGATACCAATAAATTGACTAGCACGGGCCTGACCGCCAGCAGCGTTACCTCTACCGGCGCGGTAAGCGGTACAAGCTTCAAAATAAATGACGACAATGCTTGGGATACCACAGACGGCCTGAAAGCAACCAAGGTTACTGCAGGCGACGGCTCCAGCGTTGGCGGCGTAAGCTTTGCAAGCGGTGCGATTACTGCCAATGGCGCATTGACAGGCGTTACTGATTTTACTGCGACCGGAAAGGCAGTCTTTGGCAATGCTGATGGCGCCGATAAGGTAACGGTAGAAAACGGCGTAGTAACTGCCAAGGAAATCCAAACAGATAAGCTTGTTTGGGGTCTGAATGGCTCCGGACTGACCTTTGATGCCGTAAATGGCAATATCATTGCGACCGGCAATATTAGCTCCAAGACTGCCCAATTTGGCAATATAAAAATTGAAGGCTCGCAAATTAAGAGCATTGCTGCAAGCGGCGCCTTGAGCGTTGGCCTCGTAGGCTTTGATGACGCAGGCCATGTGACAAATGTTGCTTCCATCGATGACGTAAATGTTGCTAAAAATACCACCACCGGCGGTCTTAAGTTTGGCGGCACTGCCGAGGTTGGTGGCACCAACGTTCCCTTTAGCAGCATTGGCTTCAGCGTAGACGCTACCGGCAACGTAACCGGCAATAGCTTTACTACTGCTAATGGCACCACCAAGCTGGCAGACGGTATGCTGATTGTTGACGCTGATAATAAATTGACCACCAACACCGGTCTGACCGCCAGCCAGGCTACTATTAGCGGCAGCGTTAAGGTGGGCACAGCAAACAACACCGAGCTGGCAGACGGCAGCCTGACAGTCGGAACCGGCAACACCTGGAATATGACTAGCGGTATTACCGCTAGCAAGGCAGCTATCAACGGCGTGACCATTGGCGAGGATAAGGGCAAGATAAGCCTTACTAATGCAACAGGCACAACCACCGCTATTGACGGCGGCACCGTTACTGCTGACGAAGTCATCACCGAAAAGATTACCTTGGGCAAGTATGGTGCTAAAATCAGCGTTGAAAGCGATGGCGATATTGAAACCCAGGGCACGCTCAAATTCCTGGATGCCGAAAATAAGGTCGTAAGTTCTATAAACAAGGATGGCGCAACCTTTGGCGATGCAACAACGGCAGACCAAACTGTAATTGGCAAGGGCAACATTACCGTTGGCGCTGATAGCAATAACCAAACTACAATTGACGATGGCAGCATTATTGCTATGGCAAAGAGTACTGATAAGGAAGCATATTTTAAATTTGATGCTGATGGTCAGCTGAGCTATGCTAATGGCGCAAACGGTGGAACCTATTACAA
>CAVKMV010000120.1:0-3889 GCA_963657675.1 Ruminococcus intestinalis | reverse complement strand
TTACCCACCTTTTTGCAGGGGGCTGTGGCACTAGTGGCTGCAGTCCCCTGTTTTTTGCTGTAAAAGGGGGGAGAAAATCCCTTATGTATACAGCAAAAATCATACATCAATGGCAGGATTTTTTGCCTTGCTGGCAGAATTATAACAGTTATAATATAAACAAATTTTACTAAGGAGCTGATTTGTATGCCGCTTTTTATTTTGGTAATCATTTTGAGTATAATAGTTGCCCTGTTCGCAGTGCAGAACGCTGTCACCGTTTCATTGAGCTTTGCGATGTGGAGCTTTGAGATGAGCCTGGTGCTGGTGATTTTGGGATCGTTTTTGCTGGGCGTTTTAGTTGCAACCTGCTTCCTGCTGGCGATGAAGGCCAAGCACTATTTGAAGGATAAAAAAATGCACGAGGAAATGCAAAAGCTGCAGGCAGAAAACCAGCGTCTGGAGGAGCGTATCGCTATGCTGCAGCACACGCAGCAGCTGCACAATGAGGCAGCACAGGCAGGCAAGACGGAGCAGGATGCTGCAGATAGTGGTAAGCAGCAATGATCCGGAAGGAACGCATCTGGGATATACGGGAATATAATAAAGAAAAAGCAAGCTGCCTGGCGGCCGAGCTGGGCATATCACCACTTGTTACGGGTATTTTGCAGCAGCGGGGGCTGCAGGACGTGGCGGCGATGCGCGACTTTCTGTATGGCAGCGACAGGCCCTTTCACGACCCTTTTTTGTTGAAGGATATGCAACGCAGCGTGGCGCGCATTGAGGCGGCGCTGGCTGCAGGTGAGCAGATTACTGTTTATGGCGATTATGACGTTGACGGCATTACTGCCTCCTCCCTGCTGTACATTTACTTGAAGCAGCGCGGCGCGAGGGTGAAAACCTATATTCCGAAGCGTAAAAGCGAGGGCTACGGCCTGAACGACGAGGCTCTGCGTACTATCGCCGAAGGCGGCACGACGCTGGTGCTAACCGTCGATTGTGGCATCAGCGGCCTGCACGAGGTGGAAAACGCTCCTAAAGAGCTGGACATCATCATTACCGACCACCATACTGTGCCTCCCATCCTGCCTCCGGCCTACGCTATTGTGAACGCCAAGCAGCAGGACTGCCCTTATCCGTTCAAGGAGCTGAGCGGTGTGGGCGTAGCCTTTAAGCTGTGCCAGGCGCTGGAACAGCGCACTCCTGGCAGGCTGCCGCAGTGGCAGCAGCTGACGGAGCTGGCGGCGTTGGGCACGGTGGCCGACATTGTGCCCCTGGTGGGCGAAAACCGTGAGCTGGTGCGCCGCGGCCTGGCGGCTATGGCCAGTACAAAATTAGTTGGTCTTAGGGCGCTTATCAAGGTCAGCGGCTGTAAGCCGGATGCCATAACTGCTGAAAACATCGGCTTTGGCCTAGCGCCCAGGCTTAACGCCGTGGGACGCTTGGAGCACGCCCAGCGGGCGGTAGAGCTGTTGGTGACAGGCGACCCTGCCAAGGCGGAGCAGATAGCGGCGGAGCTGAACAGTGAAAACAGCCTGCGCCAGGAAATCAGCCGCAGGATTATGGAAGAGGCCGAGGCGCAGCTGGCGGCGCAGGAGCATATAGATACGGCCATCGTGCTGGCATGCGAGGGTTGGCACCAGGGCGTGATTGGCATAGCAGCATCGCGCTTGGTGGAAAAGTATCATCTGCCAACTATTTTATTCAGCCTGAATGACGGCATGGCCAAGGGCAGCTGCCGCAGCATTCCGGCACTCAATTTGTACGAGGCGATTGCGGCTGAGGCCGATTTGCTGACGCAGTTTGGCGGTCATCACCAAGCGGCGGGGCTGACGCTGCCGGCAGAAGCTTTACCGGAATTTAAGCGCCGTTTTTGCGCCTACGTGGCCGCGCATTTGCAGTCTGCGGATTATTTGCCGCACCAGGTTGTAGATTGCGTTGTTGGCGGCAGCGGCGAAATTACCAGGCAGGATTTGCAGCAGCTGGCACTGTTAGAGCCCTGCGGCTGCGGCAATCAGGCGCCTGTTTTTGCTTTTTGTAACGCACTCATGCACAATCAGCGTTCTATGGGCAAGGACCACAACCATCTGCAGTTCATTCTGGAAAAGGGCGACTTTTCTTACCGCGGCCTGATGTGGAATAATGCGGATCTGCTGCCCTATTTGTTTGATAATATGCTTGTGGATGTGGCCTTTCAGCCCAAGCTGAACGTATGGAATAACGAAACCAGCGTACAGCTGCACGCGGTGAGCATACGTCAGCAGCTGACGCTGGGGGATTTGCGCGCCAGCAGTGATGACAAATGGCGTCTGCTGCAGGGGATAACGCGCGTACACAATAACATTTTGGTTTATGCTGACAGCATACCCCGGCAGTATTTGCAGGGGCTGGACGGCTACGTCACCCTTGCCGGTTATGCTGACTGTCTTACGCAGCCAAATTTGCAGATAAAGGCAGCAGAGGAAATAGTGCTTATGGAGCTGCCGCCTTTGCCCTTGGCTAAGCTGCTGCAGTGCCTGCGCAGCCAGGGTGCAAGGCATATAACGCTGCTCTTTAACCAAAGCGACCTGGAGGAGGCACAAAAGCGGCTGCGGTTGACGCATCCGGACAGGGAAGCAATGACGCTGGCCTACAAGCTGGTGATGAATGCCCTAAAGGAAGAGACAGATGTAGATGCAGCAAAGCTTTTATCTATAAATCGTGAACAAATTAGTGAAGAAGCCATAAAAATTATGGAACAGCTTGGTTTTATAAGCTATAATAATGGTATAATAAAAAAAGGTGCCATAAAACGCTGCTCGCTGCAGGATGCACCCCTTTATGTAGAGCTGCAGCAGCAGAGGGAACGTTTGGAGAGCATCTATAAAGAAAATATACGACTAAGTCAGCACGAGCTGTTGCGCGGCTGATTTGGCATAGATGGGAGTGGGGAAGATGCCCTCGACGAATGAAGCAACAAATATAGATGATTTATTTGCCCGTATAGAAGCATATCTTAACCCGGAGCAGGTAGCCTTTGTACGCAAGGCCTACGATTTAGCAGCCAAGGCGCATGCAAAGCAGACACGCAAATCCGGTGAGCCGTATATCATTCACCCGATTGGCGTGGTGAGTATTTTGGTGGGCCTGCAGATGGACGACAAGACGCTGGCGGCGGCCTTTTTGCATGACGTGGTGGAGGATACCGACTACAAGCTGGATTGCATTAAGGAGCAGTTTGGCGCTGTGGTTGCCAACCTTGTTGACGGCGTAACCAAGCTGGGAAAAATTGAATATATTTCTAAGGAAGACCGTCAGATAGAAAACTACCGCAAGATGTTTTTAGCTATGGCGCGCGACATCCGCGTCGTGCTCATTAAGCTGGCCGATCGTCTGCACAATATGCGCACGATGAAATATATGCCTGTGCATAAGCAGCAGTCTATTTCCCGGGAAACATTAGAGATTTACGCACCGCTGGCGCACCGCCTGGGCATCTATACCATTAAGTGGGAGCTGGAGGATTTGGCGTTCCGCTATATGGAGCCAGAAATTTACTATGACCTGATGGAGCAGGTGAAGATTAAGCGACGTGAGCGCGAGGCTATGATTAACGATGCCATGGCTACGCTGAAGGAGGCTGTGGAAAAGGCAGGCATCCGCTGCGAAATCCAGGGCAGGCCGAAAAATTTTTACAGCATTCACAAAAAGATGCTGCGCGACCACAAGCAACTGAGTGAGATTTATGACCTTCTGGCGATCCGTGTGCTGGTGGATACAGTTAAGGACTGTTATGGCACATTGGGTATTGTGCACAGCATGTGGCGCCCTATTCCCGGACGCTTTAAGGATTATGTTGCTGTGCCTAAGTCCAATATGTACCAGTCGCTGCACACCACTGTGCTTTCGAGCGCGGGTCAGCCGCTGGAAA
>CAVKMV010000119.1:0-3984 GCA_963657675.1 Ruminococcus intestinalis | reverse complement strand
GTGTTTGACAGGGTTGCTACCTGCTACAACAAATGCGTTTTCTGCTTTGTTGACCAGATGATACCGGGGATGCGCAAGGGGCTGTATGTGCGTGACGACGATTACCGTCTTTCCTTTTTATATGGCAACTTCATTACGCTCACCAATATGAAGGATGAGGATTTCGCGCGCATTATCCGCACGCATCTAACGCCCTTGTATGTGTCTGTACATGCTACGGACGCGCAGGTGCGTTGCCAGATGATGAAAAACCGTTTTGCCGGTCAGCTCATGGACCGTCTGCAGCAGCTTTTTGCGGCGGGTATTCAGGTGCATACGCAGATCGTGTGCTGCCCAGGCTATAACGACGGTGATATTTTGGCCAAAAGCTTTAACGACCTATATGCTTTGTATCCCAATGTTTTGACCATGGCCGTGGTGCCTGTGGGTATAACCAAGCACCGTGAGCACCTGGCGCAGCTGGCAACCTTTACGAAGGAGCAGGCTGCGGCGCTGGTGGACCAGGTGACCGAGTGGCAGAAGCGCTGCCGCAGGGAAACAGGCAAAACCTTTATCTATCTGGGTGACGAGTTTTACCTGCTGGCCGAAAAGCCCCTGCCGCCTGTAGATTGGTATGATGGCTTTCCCCAGCTGGAAAACGGCATTGGTCTTACCAGTAATTTTATGCTGGAATGGGAAGAGACGCTGGCGCAGATGCAGGGCTTTCATCCGGCACAGCCTGCCGTAATCCCCGTGGGTGAAAGCGCCTGCCGCGTTTTGCAGCCACTGATGGACAAGCTGAACAGGCAATTTGGCGCACAGCACCGCTTTGTGGCCGTGCCTAACAAATTTTTTGGCGGCAAGGTGAATGTCACCGGCCTTTTGACAGGTGGCGATATTTTGGCCAACGTAAAGGACAGGTACATTATTTTGCCGGACGTTGTTTTGAATAACGACAAGCTGTTTTTGGATGATATGTCGCTGGCACAGTTCAAGGAGTTGTATCCTGGCAGGGTGGAGCTTGCCAAGGGAGCTAAGGAGCTGTTGCATTTGTTGTTAGAAAGATAGGGGTGACGCTTATGCTGCAGGTTTATACAGGCACAGGCAAGGGCAAAACCACTGCCGCCTTGGGTGTGGCACTGCGTGCTTATGGCTATGGTATGCAGACGCTTATGCTGTCCTTTTTGAAGGATGATCCTGATTACGGTGAAGCACGGGCAGCAGTTAAGCTGCCATGGCTGACGCTGCGCCAGGTGGGACGCGATGCCTTTGTCAACTTCCGTAACCCCGACCCCGTGGATCTAAAAATGTGCCGCAGCGGCTGGGAGGCTGCCAAAAAGGCTATTGTCTCCCATGAAGCTGACGTCATCATTTTGGACGAGCTGAATATCGTGCTGGCAACTAAAATGCTGCCTACGGATGAGGTGGTAGAATTTTTGAAGCAGTATAAAAGCACTGTGGAAATCATCACGACGGGACGCGGAGCACCACCTGAGCTTATTCAGGCTGCAGATTTGGTGACGGATATG
The DNA here is from genome assembly GCA_963657675.1 of Ruminococcus intestinalis. Classification (GTDB taxonomy): domain Bacteria; phylum Bacillota; class Negativicutes; order Acidaminococcales; family Acidaminococcaceae; genus Phascolarctobacterium_A. The sequence goes on along the minus strand of CAVKMV010000119.1, from coordinate 2,476 downwards.
CAGGAGGTTAAGCATTATTTTCATAGGGGTGTTGGTTCGCGTAACGGCATCGACCACTGAAGTCACGCTATAGCACTCCATCTGCTTTGTGAAATTTCCTCGACGTACTAAAAGTACGCCGTCGTCAATTTCTCTTCGCATCTGAAGCACTCTAGCGCGCCTTACGAAGAAAGTGCTTTATAGGTCACGCTATAGCAGTCCATCTTCATATTGCCTCCCCTAGGGGGGAGGTGGCACCGCGCTTGCGCGGTGACGGAGAGGGGTATTATACAAACCAGCAGGATTTTACATAAATATGATAGATAGTAACCCGTAAATATTTTACAATGAAGGAGATTTGATTATGGCTAAACCAATAGTTGCTATAGTTGGACGTCCTAACGTGGGCAAATCTACGCTTTTTAATATTTTTGCCAACAGCAGGATTTCCATTGTTGAGGATACACCAGGTGTAACACGTGACCGTCTGTATGCTACTGCCGAATGGCTGGATCACGAGTTTATGATGGTTGATACCGGTGGTATCGAGATTATGAACGCTGACGCTATCGCTGTTTCCATCCGCCAGCAGGCGCAGATCGCCATTGCTGAGGCTGATGTTATTTTGTTTGTCTGCGATGCCCGCAGTGGCATCACCACTGAGGATGCGGATGTGGCACGCCTGCTGCGCCAGTCCAAGAAGCCCATTGTTTTGGCCATCAACAAGGCCGATTCTCCTAAGCAGGAGATGAACACCTTTGAGTTTTATAATTTAGGTATTGGCGATCCTATCGCAGTTTCTGCCTCCAATCATTTGGGCTTGGGCGATTTGCTGGATGCCGTAGTGGCCAAGTTCCCGTCGGATAAGCAGCAGAGCGAGCTGGACGAGGAGGATGAAATTAAGGTTGCCCTCATCGGTCGCCCCAACGTTGGCAAATCCTCCATTTTTAACGCGCTGGTGGGCGAGGAGCGCTCCATCGTCAGTGATGTCGCAGGCACTACCCGCGACGCTATTGATACACCTGTTGTGCGTGACGGCCAAAAATATCTTTTTATTGATACTGCAGGCATGCGTCGCAAGGCCAAGGTGGATGAACCGATTGAAAAATATAGCGTAATGCGTTCGTTGCGTGCTGTTGACCGCAGTGACGTGGTGTTGATGGTGTTTGACGCTGTAGAAGGCGTAACTGAACAGGACAAGCGCATCGTTGGCTATGCCCACGAGGCAGGCAAGGCCATCATCCTGGTTGTCAATAAGTGGGATTTATACGAAAAGGATAACACCTCCACCCTGCGTTATACTGAAACCCTGCGCAAGGAGCTGGTGTTCCTGCAATATGCACCTGTGGTGTTTGTTTCTGCTGTCACCAAGCAGCGCATCCACCGTCTGCCAGAGGTAATTTCCTACGTAGCAGAGCAGAATGCTATGCGTATTTCGACAAGTATCCTCAACCAGGTTATTGAGGATGCCGTGGCTATCAACCCGCCGCCGACCGAAAAGGGTAAGCGCCTCAAGATTATGTATGTAACTCAGGTTAAGATCAAACCGCCAACCTTTGTTATCTTTGTCAACGAACCGGAAATTATGCACTTTTCCTATCAGCGTTATCTGGAAAACAAGCTGCGTGAGGCCTTTGGCTTCGAGGGCACGCCTATCCAGATGATTATCCGCGGCAAGAACGAAGACGAATAAAACTAAAATTGCAGCACCTGTGTGCGCTGCAGGATGGGTCAGGTGATTTTTGAATGTTTAATGAGGTGGGTATATTACATTTTGTATTAGGCTTCGTGCTTGGTCATGTTTGCGGTTCTGTTCCCAGCGGTTTGTGGCTGGTGCAGGCCTTTCATGGTATTGATATCCGTAATTATGGCAGTAAGAACATCGGCACGACCAATGTTTTCCGCACCGTCGGTCCCAAAACAGCTGTGCTGGTGCTGGCGGCCGATGCCCTAAAGGGTATCGTGGCCGTGGCTATCGTCAGCCATTTTTTTTCCAATCCGCTATTGGACGTGGTTACTGCGTTGGGCGCGCTTTTGGGACACAATTATTCGCTCTTTTTGGGCTTTAAGGGCGGCAAGGGCGTGGCTACGGCCCTGGGCTTGTTAATCTTTTTGATGCCTAAGGTGGCGCTTGGCAGCTTTGGCGTATGGCTGGTGCTGGTGCTGCTCACGCGCTACGTGTCGCTGGGGTCGATTGTCGCTGCCGTCGTTACGCCGCTGCTGGCGTGGTATTTGGCCTATCCGACGGCCTATGTGGGCTTTGCTACGATTGCAGCCTTCTTTGTGGTTGTGCGTCATAAGGAAAACATCCATCGTCTGCTGACCGGCACAGAAAGCAAGATTAAGCCTGGCAACGCCAAGGACATAAAAAAATAAGGACGCTTTTGATTACTTGATCCTCTGGTCATTGTATCAGGGGATTTTCTTTTTCCGTTCGTAGTAGGGAGCTGAAAAGCAATTTTTGCATATATCCTTTTTTTGCTACCTTGCTATAAAC
>CAVKMV010000118.1:0-4069 GCA_963657675.1 Ruminococcus intestinalis | reverse complement strand
TAGCTATAGGACAAAGTGCAATTGCCGGCGGCAATCAATCAACAGCAATTGGTAGTGGCGCTGTGGCAAATGGTAAGAATTCTCTTGCCCTGGGCTATAAAGCCACGGTAAATGATAATAATTCTGTTGCTATAGGTGCTAACTCTGTAACTACTAAGGGTGACAGTGTAGCAGTGGGCGGCACGACTACCAGATATATTACCGGTGTGCGTGCAGGCACTGAGGACACTGACGCTGTTAACTATAAGCAGTTGAAGGATACGGTTGGCACGTATAACGATATCACTTCTACCAATCTGATTTCTGACACAAACAACGTTAACCAAAACCTGAGCGCTATTGATGCTACTATTGGCACATATGCCAGCGGTACTGCCTATAACATCAATAATGGGGATACCGGTACTATAAAGGCCAACATCTCCTCCTTGGATAGCGCACTTGGTGGATACGGTGATGCAAACGGTATAAACATTGATAAGAATATCAGCGCTAAGGCCAATATCTCCAAGCTGGATAGTGCTGTTGGTGCATACGGTGAGGCAGAGGGCATGAACATTGTTAAGACTGACAGCGCCAAGGCCAACATTTCTGCTTTGGACAGTGCGATTGGCAGCTACGAGGAAGGCTTTAAGCCCAATATCCTTTCCACAGCAGATAGCATTAAGGCTAATTTGTCTACCATAGACAAGTACATGGGCGACCTTAATAAGATTGTTACTGACGAAAATTACTCTATCATCGACCGCAACGGTGAAAAGGTAACCAAGGATACGCTGACTGTGGCTGACCTGGTTAATATCCTTGATGACAAGATTGGCGATCTGAATAAAGATAACCAATATATAGTTGAAGACGAAGATGACGAACAGAAGGTAATCGGTGCTTATAACCATATTGATGGCAAGACCAGCCTGGCCGAAAACATGGAAGAGCTGGACGCAGTCATCGGCACGACCAAGGATGGCACCTATGTAAGCGGCACCAAGTCCGTAGGCGAGAATTTGAACGCCTTGGATAACCAGGTTGCTGCCAACACCCAGGCCATCAGCCGCCTGGATAACAAGGTGAACAAGGTTGGCGCCGGCGCCGCCGCGCTCGCTGCCTTGCACCCGCTGGATTTTGACCCCGATGACAAGCTGACCTTTGCTGCAGGCTTTGGTAACTACCAGGGCGAAAACGCTGTAGCACTGGGCGCCTTCTACCGTCCGGATGAGAAGGTGATGTTCAGCGTTGCCGGCAACATGGGTAACGGCGAAAACATGATCAACGCAGGCGTAAGCTTTGCCCTGGACCGCACCGCTAAGCACACCACCAGCAAGGCCGCTATGGCCAAGAAGCTGGCTGACCAGGACGAAAAGCTGGCCGCCCAGGATGCCAAGATTGCCAAGCTGGAGGCTATGGTAGCACAGCTGGCAGCCAAAAAATAATTTGCTCCCATAAAAAATTACATATCAGGCGCAAGCCTGGCAGGAGGGCGCGCCGGTTAAGGCCGGCGTGCCTTTTTGCTGTGCGCGCTTGCAAGTGGGCGCAGGATTTTTTATAATAGGGTTAAGGAGTGTTATTTGGAGGTGCGTGTTATATGAAAAAGCTTGTGAGCCTTTTGCTGCTGGCGTGCAGCCTGCTGGCGGCGGCAGCAGGTTTTGCCGCCACGCCGCAGCCACCTGGGACGGCGTACCGGCAGCGTTATTTTACGACGATAGCGGCGGCTTCGTGCCTGGGGGTGTATCTGCCGCAGAGCTCTACGGAATTTGACTACCTGCGCAGCTATGGCTGGCAGATTGTGCCGCAGGTGCAAAAAAATGATAAGGTGGAGGCCAACTTTGCCATCGCCCACAATTATTTTAAGGATATAGGCAAGGACGTGTATCTGGTGACCTTCCGCGGCAGCGCCAGCAAGGGCGACTGGAAGGTGAACCTGAAGACGGAGCGCGTCAACTTTGGCGGCAGCACGCTCCAGGAGATGGCGCATATAGCGGCGCAGCCGCTTATTGACGGCGGCCCTGCGGTGCACGCGGGCTTTAACAGCTATGTGGATGCTGTTTTGCGCAGCTCCGTGGTGGGGGCGGACGGCCGTTTGCAGGGAGTGTTTGCCAGGGTGCAGCAGCAGCCAAACGCCCACCTGGTGCTGACAGGGCACAGTTTGGGCGGCGCGGTGGCGACGCTTTTGGGCGAGCGCCTGGTGAGCCTGGGCCTGCCTGCCGATAAATTCACTATAGTGACCTTTGGCGCGCCTGCCGTGGGCAACGCCGCCTTTGGCGAAAAATATGGCGAGGCGGTGGACCTGCTGCGCATCACCAATACGGCCGACCCTGTGCCGGGCAGCTTGCAGACGTTTTTTGGCGGCTACAAGCAGTTTGGCAGGCAGGAAAAGTACAGCCTGTCGCCCAAGGTGAGCAGCCTGCAGCACGATATGGCCATGTATTTTGATTACAGCGTCAGCGAATTTTATAAGGAGCGCGACCGCCAGATCAGCCTGGGCCGACTGCAGCCTGCTCCCCGTCAGCGCGTGACAAAGGGTAAGCCTGTGGTGGCGCTGTGGCTGCACACATCCAAGTCGCTGCAGAAGCTGGCATATGTGACGGACATCAAGCGCTTTGTGACCGATGAATACCGCCGCCTGCTGCCAAGCTACGTGGTGATGGACCGCAACCTGCCCCAGGACGATTACACGGGCAGCGACATTATCCGCCTGAGCCGCGAGGCAGGGGCAGAATATGTTTTGCTGTGCGGCATTGACGGCAGCCAGCCGCAGCACGAGCCCTATTGGTACCTGACGCTGGACCAGTCGCTCTTTGACAGCAGCGGACGCATGCTGACGATGGGCAGCTTTGGCCGCAAGGTGGCGCCTGCGGTGGGCAATATCCAGGCTGCGGGCGAAAACGTGTGGCAGGCGCGCGCTGATTTGCATGCGCAGCTGCCCTTTATCAATATGCAGCACGTGCCCACCATGGGGCAGCTGTAAAGGAAGGGTGCAATGTGCAATTAGTTGATTTGGAGCGCGAGCTGGCGCAATGCAGTGCCTGCCCCCTGCGCCGTGACGCGCTGGCGCCCGTGGGCTGGTTTGGCAACGCCGCCAGTCCCATCGTCTTTGTGGGCGAGGGACCGGGCGGTGTGGAGGATGATTACGGCTGTCCGCTGATTGGGCCGTCGGGGCAGCTTTTGGACAAGGCGCTGTGGGCGGCCAGGATGACGCGCGACCGTGTGCTGACGACCAACGTCATCAAATGCAGGCCCAAAAATAATCGCACGCCCGATGCCGCCGAGGCAGCGTTTTGCGGCCAAAGGTGGCTGGCACGCGAGCTGGCAATCATCCGCCCCAAGGTTATCGTGGCGCTGGGCAGTGTCGCGCTGCACTACCTGGGGCGGCAGGATATGCGCATCACCCGCGACCGCGGTATGTGGTTTCGCACGGAGCAGGGCTTTGACTGCATCGCCACCTATCACCCTGCGTATCTGCTGCGTTTGTTTGGCAGGCAGCAGGTGGCCGCCAAGTGGGACGTCTTTCATGACCTGGAGGCAGCACGTGAGCGGGCGCAGCTTTTGGCGCCCGGCTACCGGTTTATGTCCGAGGAGAAAACGGATCTGTTTAAGCTCTTTAAGAAGCGCAGGTAATGATGATAATTGTGAAATAAATCGTCAGCGCTTGCAAAGAGACTTTAATTGTGTTATATTATAAATAAAGAACAACCGCCCAACAAGGTGGGTTGCCAAATTACAAATGCGGAAAAGCCGCCTCGCAACTGGGCAAGTCTTGGGGCGGTTTTCCTATGTCTGTATTACTTAAATTGAAATATAAAAGTAAGCAATGCCAGAATGAACATGCCAAAAGCCATAAGGTCTTTGAAATCATAGTTCTTCATAAGCATCACCTCGATTCTCATGGAGAATTTTGGCGATACCCACCTCGCGACCGGTTGTCTTATGAAGTATTTTAGCATGTTTTAAGGATGTTTACAACGAACAAATTGTGATATTTATAAAACAAAGGCTCCACTACGGTGGAGCCTTTTTGTGTAACCGTTAGATGATCTTGGTTGTCCAGTCCTCGATGTTCCATACCTTGTCG
>CAVKMV010000117.1:0-4147 GCA_963657675.1 Ruminococcus intestinalis | reverse complement strand
GCATGCTGGTGTGCCTAAAGCCACCGGTCAAATCCAAATGCACTACAGTGTCATCGGCCTTGTGTTCAGTAAGAATTTGAAAAATAATGTTCATACCATAAAATGAACCAGCCAATTTTTTGCCTTCGTCAAAACCAACACTGCGGATATTGCGATAATAATATCTATCGGCAAATAATTGCTTGAATTTGCTGATACCGCTATTTCCAACAAGCTTGGAGGTAAGACAATAAACCTCGTCAATGCTTTCGCCCTGCTGCTCCAGCTGCCATTCTATATACTTCAGCGCAGTCTCGTTGGTATGGGTACTCCTGGTGCTGAACCTCCCTGTAACGTCTGTATAGCAAGCCTCATTGGCACCATCCCTGAACGGACTCAGGAAAAAAATCACTATATTCTTTGCCATCCTGCTTTTACCACCCTTTACTTTGTTTTTACCATCACAGCCAATGCCTGCAGATATTTTTTTTGCATTACATTGCTATCCACGCTGCTTTTGCCACAGCTCTCAAGATAGCTGTTGATTATTTCTTCCCTGTCAGCAGCAGGGTTTGCATTTTCTATATAAAAAGCAACTATCCGTTGCAGCCTGGTCTTGAACCATTTGCTTTGGTATTTGCCAAGACCACGCTGCTTTTTGATGCCAAATTCCCTATACATATCCAGGCTCAGCCTATAAGCCCAATAATCCTGCGCCTCAGGCGTGAGCTGCTTGCGGCACGCTTCCAGGGATTGCAGGCGCAATACATAATCTGCCAGCCTCTTTTTTTCCTGCAGGTCGTATCCCATATCCACGCTTTGCTTTATTGCTGCAATTTGTTCCCTCGCGTCCGGATACGCGTCCGCAACACCCCAGCTTAGCAAAAGCTGCCAAGCATTATCGTTATCAGGGTCCAGGTTTCTTGCCTTGTTGCTTATATCCTTAGAGACCGCTATATTTTTAGCTGCATAATAGGCATCAACCTTTTCTTTGTTAGCATAATATATCTGCAGCAGGTAATCGTGTAGCTTTTTTATCCTTGACGGAGCCAAAAGCCTTACTTGCTGTTCCTTAGTGTCAGACAGCCACTTTACCCGGTAGCTGGCGGCCTTTCTGTAGAACATAAAAAACATATTATAAAAAGACATTCCCAGGTAGACGGGTCTTGGCGTCCTGCTGGCATACAGGGGAAGCAGCTCATCCGCTGCATAAATAAGCTTAGTCTTGTTATAATTTATTGAAAACAGCAGACCATCATAGGAGGTTTTTTTATCGCCATCACCCTCCTCGCCCTTGGCGAAGGCCTTGTGGATTTGGCTAAAGCGCAAATATAATGCCAAAAAGGTTTCCTTTTCAGCTGGCGCAAGCACACGCAGCGACCTGCCCTGCAGCGGCAGCAGGGGCTTCACTGCCAGCAGACTGGCAAAATGCTCCCTGCGGTCCGGCAAAATCTGCCTGCACTTTTCTGCTGTCGCCAACAGCTTTTCCTTGTATTTGATAAAATTAGTCTGATTAATCTTTTTTTCGTCTGCCTGTTCCTGCCTGCGTCTTAATTCGCCTGCCAGACACAAAACAGCCGCCACCTGCTCTGCCGCGTCTGTCCTGGCTGTTGCGGCAGGCAGCTTCTGCCAGCTGTTGACAAAATCCAGGCTGACTTCGTCGGACAGTGGTGCAACGTACCTTCCCCAAATGCAATCCCTGATGGTGGTTATAGCCTTCTTCCCCGCGTCTTCGACAGCAAAGTCTGTCAGACCCTCGCTGAAGGCAGCGGCCCAATAGCTGTTAAAATAAGCTTCGTCAAACTGCTTTTGCGGCACCAGTTGGTGCAGCTCCCTGCTGTTGCGGGTCATAATGCTCACCAGCTGGCTTTTTAAGGCCTCCTGCTTGTTTGCACCCTGCGCCGCCAGTATCTGCCTGGCAAGGGCATTTTCGTAGGCAAAGCCTTTATGTTCGCTTTTATCCATAGCCTGCACCTGTTTTCTAAAAGTCAATCTGTGATAATCATATCAAAAATTTTATCCAGGCCTTCCCTCTGGCCGCTATAGGAATTGCCGGCGATTTCGTTAATGTAATAAATAGAAGATATATCCAGCAGTTCTGCCGTCTGTTGCGTGCCAGGCTGCGTGCTGCCGGTATATTTTTGCGAATACATCATGCAGCGCATTTTGATATTTTGCGCTGAGCGCACAACGTAGGTCATAGCGGTAAACATCGCCAGGGTATAGGCCTTCAGGCCAAAGGTGAAGTCGGCATAGATTTCATCGCCATCCTTAAAATATTTGGTAATCCTTTTAAAGAAGGTGGTAAAGCTGGTGGCATCGGGGCATTGCGTGGTAGCAATCTCCGCAAAGGTAAGCGAAGCAGCGCGCGTAGCCAAAATTTTCTTCACTTCCCCCTGAAAGTCCTGATAATTTTCCTGCGGACGGATTTGGGCAGCGCCTGCAGCAGCATGCTCCACGGCCGTGAGCACCAGCACCTCGTCTCCCTGCTGCACCTCGCTATTGATTAAGTAGCTTATGGGAAAATAAAATTGCTTGTCACCGACAGCGAAATCCCTGCTAGTGTATTTTGTCGCTGTTTTCCCATACAGCATCATGCTCGATAAAAAAACCTTACGCATAAAATTCTCCCTGCCGCATTAACAGCAGCAGTGGCAATACCTGCCAGGTTAACCGGCAAACCACCTGCTGCTAATGCGCAATTTTTGCATTTAGTATTCTATGTTTATTCTGTAAAATCCTGCTGCATGCAGAAAAATGTAAATAATTTTTGCCTGACAGTTTGAAGCTTGTCCTGATAGTTTATAAGAGAGCCTGCTTTTCCCCAGGGATGATTTACAGCACGCTCAGGCATTTGCAGCCTATCACCTCACCCCTATCGTTGCGCACCAGCTCCCCGGGCTTTACCAGGTCATCACGTTCTGGGCAGGCCTGCAGCACGATGTGCGAAACAATATATATAACTCCCTTCTGCCTTGCAGGCAAATCCACTACCTCCCCCAGCTGCACCCTGCTGACAGGCACGCCGTCCACATTGTCAATCACCTCCTCCTGCTGCCTGCAGCGTGCCACCCTTTGTGCAGGTGCTATGCTTATAATGCTGCCGTCACTTTTTATAATTTTCACCGTGTGCGGTGTCAGGTTAACCATCATTTGCACATTTCTCCTCCTCATCCTCTTCATCTGTGAGACATTTCCTTATACACAAAAGCTCTGCCTTGATGGCTTCACGCAGGGTTGTGCCGTCAAAGCCTGCGCCGTTGATAAAATTTTCAAAAGCAATGACAAAGTGCCTGCGGGCCGCTTTGCCCAGGTAGCAGCCATCGCCGACTATGTCAAAGCCATCTGCCTGCACAATTTTTTTGTTAATACAGCTAAAGACAAAGCGTTCTGCCGCCGTGGAGCGAAAGCTTTCCATGACGTCATAAACAAAGCCATCCTTGTAATCGTTCACGCCATGCAAAAAGCCTATGCCTGTTGTCAGTCCGGACTGCAGCACCTCTAGCTTAACCTCACGCTCCAGCAGCGTGTAGGCAAAGCTCAATAGCGCGTTGACGGGATCGCGTGGCGGTCTGCGGTTGCGGCCCTCCCAGCTAAAGCTGCTGTTTTTCAAAAGATGAGAAAAGCAGTCATAATATTCCCTGGCCGCCATGCCCTCCACGCCCAAAAGGGCGTTGACGCTTTGGCAGGACTGTGTCTGTGCAAGATGGCGCTCCAGGCTGGCAGCTGCAGCGGCAACCTCATCGCTGTGCAGGGATTTGTTGTAGCGCTGCAAAAGCTGTCTTTGCGCCTTAAGCTTGTGCTGCAAAAGCAGGCGTGCTACCGCCAGGTGGCGCTGCTCGTCCAAATATGCGGCAGCCTGCGCCAGCACCTGTCTGCCCTGCTGCACGTCCAGTCCGATGATGCCCTGCAGCACGCCGTTGCTCGACATGTAAGTGACGGTGCCGCCACGCTGCAGCAGGTTCATGATTACTGCGTGGGTTAATTGCACTGTGGCCATCACCACGATGTCATCAACATATATCTCCGGAATGCTTTGCAGCTTTTCGCCCTTCAGACTGATGACGAACTGGCCGTGTTCCAGATTAACCTTGGTGCCATGCTGTGACAAATAAATAGTTCCCATGCTCAATACCTCCTATTGCAAGACCATAATCAGACGTATAAA
>CAVKMV010000116.1:0-4231 GCA_963657675.1 Ruminococcus intestinalis | reverse complement strand
GGTCAGTTGCCCAATAGTTTTGAGCATCTGGCCGTTCTTTCTCTTCAGGTCCGTCTCCTTTCTCAGAGCGATTTTACGCTCTGTATCTGCACCAAAAGCCATGTAGGCGTTGTCAAGAAATTCTTGTTTCCATTTACGTACCATATTGGGGTTGAGATTATTTTCGGCGCAGAGCTCGTTGAACTCTTTTTCTCCTTGAAGGATAGCGATGACAATTTTTGCTTTGAATGCTGACGTGTACTTTTTCTTTGGCATAATTTTAGCCTCCTATTTTTATAGCTTTAATATACCATACACGTTTATTTTTTCAAGGCCTGGTCTAAATTCCTGTACCCATTATAAAAGGCTGCTGACTCTGGCATCGTGCCACAGGTCAGCAGCCTTTAGTGTTAAATATTATTTTTCAATCAGAGCCATGCCTGCTTCCAAAGCCTTGGTGTTGGCTTCTTCGGTTCCTTTGGGAACGCGGTTCAGCACAGCCTTCAAAATGGCTTCCTTGGAAACACATTTGGTGAGTGCTACTACTGCGCCCAAAGCAACAATGTTAGCGAACAGGGTCTTGCCGCAAACGGTGTTGGCGGTGTGGGTGATGGGCAGGTCATAACGCTTGCCGTAGGTACCGGGTACGTCGGTAACAAACAGCGTATCGGTGATGACGGTGGTGTGCTCATCGCAGTCGGCAATGAATTTGTTGGCAGCCTCCTGGCTCATTGCCAGCAGGGTGTCGGGGCAGATAACGCGGCTGAAGTAAATCGGCTCATCACTGATGATGGCCTCGGCCTTGGAGGAGCCGCCGCGGGCTTCAGGACCATAGGATTGGGATTGTACAGCCAGCTTGTCATCTAAGAGGGCAGCTTCGGCTAAAATAATACCAGCGGTGATCAGTCCCTGACCGCCGGTACCGGAGAAACGAAAGCTATGTCTCATAATTATTTACCCTCCTGTGCACGTTTAATGATTTCGTCGTAGGCTTTGGTGTATTCCATAACGTCGTTGTTTTCATACAGCACGCCGATAGGGAACTTGCCTGCAGCAACGGCCTCGGCCTTTTTGGCCTCGTCCATGCGGTCCCAAACAGCCTTCATTACGCCGTGGTCACGCTGCCAGGCCATCATTTGAGCAGGTCCGCCCATTTTGTTCTGGCGGCCGAAGGAGATGGGGCAGGCGCTTACGGCCTCGATGATAGAAAAGCCCTTGTGGGCAATACCCTTGGCGATAGCGTCAACCAGCACGGGTACGTGGTAGGTGGTAGCGCGGGCTACGAAGGTAGCGCCTGCGGCCTTGGCCAGCTCCAGCAGGTTGAAGCTGGGCTCTACAGTGTAGTACGGTGCGGTGGTAGCCTTGGAATGCAACGGGGTCATAGGCGAATATTGGCCGCCGGTCATGCCGTAAATGCTGTTGTTGTACACCACCAGTGTCAGGTCGATGTTGCGGCGGGCAGCGTGAATCAAATGGTTGCCGCCGATAGCAGTGCAGTCACCGTCGCCACTGCAGACGATTACGTTGAGGGCGGGGTTGGCCATTTTTACGCCGGTTGCGATAGGCAGGGCGCGGCCATGCAGGGTATTGGCGGTGTTGAAGTCCAAATAGCCGGAGCTACGGCTGGAGCAGCCGATACCGCTGATAACGGCAACGTCGTCCTTGGAAAAACCGTGCTTATCGATAGCCTTTACAATAGCGCCGGTGATAACGCCATTGCCGCAGCCGGGGCACCAGATGTGAGGCAGACGGCCCGGGCGGAAATATTTATTGATTAAATTTTCCATTTCACTCATCGTTATTTCTCCTCTCATCCGTTAGGCCATAGCCTTTTTGATTTCAGCCAACAGTTCGGCCGGAGTAGCAGACTCGTTATCGTATTTAGCGTACAGGCTTACAGGTACCTTGCCGGCAACTGCGCGTTCAACCTCAAGCACATATTGGCCGCAGTTGAGCTCGTGTACGAGGATGCCTTTAACCTTGCCTGCCAAATCCACCATTTGCTTTTCGGCAAACGGCCAGATGGTGATGGGACGTACAAAGCCAACCTTGAGACCCTCAGCACGTGCCATATCAATAGCCTCATAGGCGGTGCGGGCAGCGCCGCCAAAGGCAACTACTGCAAATTCAGCGTCCTCCATACGATAATTTTCTACCTGAACGATGTCGTCAAGGTTATCTTCTAACTTAGTGCGCAGACGGTCCTGGGAGGTGCGGGTTGCTTCGCCGGTGCCCTTGGGGAAGCCGGTTTCGTCATGCACCAGGCCAGATACGTGCCAGCGGTAGCCGCTACCGAAGTCAGCCATAGCAGGAACTTTGGAGCCCTCCTCGCAGCCATAGGCCAGATAATCCTCGGGTGCGCAGGTGGGGCGCTTGCGTTCTGCCTGCGGGATTTCGTCATAGTTATCCGGCAGTTCGATTTTTTCGCGCATGTGGCCGATAACCTCGTCCATCAGCAGGATGACGGGGCAGCGGTATTTTTCGCTGAGGGCAACGGCGCGCAGCGTCAGGTCAAAGCATTCGGGAACGCTGGACGGGGAAATGGTAATCAGCCAGTGGTCACCGTGGGTGCCCCAGCGTGCCTGCATAACCTCGCCCTGTGCCGGGGAGGTGGGTTGGCCGGTAGCGGGACCCACGCGCTGCACGTTGACGATAACGCAGGGAATTTCGGCGCTGCAGGCCAGGCCCAGCATTTCCTGTTTTAACGAAAAGCCGGGGCCGCTGGTGGCAGTCATAGCCTTTTTGCCAGCCATGGACGCACCGATAACGGTGCCGAGGCCGGCGATTTCATCTTCGGTCTGCATAAATTTGCCGCCAACCTGGGGCAGGCGCAGAGCTAATTGTTCAGCAATTTCGGTAGAAGGGGTGATAGGATAGCCGCCGTAAAATTTTACGCCGGCAGCAATCGCACCCTCAACAACCGCTTGGTTACCTTGTAACAGCAGGATTCTTGACATGGGTTTCTTCACTCCTTTTTATTTATCGACAAAAATAGCGTAATCCGGGCAACGCATTTCGCATTGGCCACAGTTAATGCAATTCTCTTCAGCTACGGCTTCGACCTTGCCAACTTCGCTGACTGCCAGAACTTTTTTCGGGCAGAAGGCCGCGCAGATGCCACAGCCCTTGCAACGCTTAGTAATTATTTTTAAGCTCATATGGTCTCCTCCTTAGATACCCTGATTTTGATAACAGCATGCTACAGCTTCAGTATATATTATATGCAAAAAACAGTTATAATGAAAGTGGTTTGTATACTTTTTTACAACTTTTCTGCTGTTTTTCTGTCAGATGTTTTTTGTACTGCGGTACTGATTAGTGCTGCAAGGCTTTGAAAACTTGCTGCAGAAATGGTATAATAAGCTATTATGTTATGACTGGAGTTAGTGATGCGCAAAAAAGTATTATTCGGCGTTGATTATACGGATAACGAGCTGATAAAGCTTTTGCTGTACCTGTTTGTCGGTGGTACGGCGGCACTGGTGGAATGGGCGCTTTTTTATATTTTTATAACCTATCTTCTAAGCGGTCTTGACTTGGGGCTTACGGCCATTACTATGCTGGCGACGGCCTTGGCCTTTTGCCTTTCTACCCTGTATCATTATTTTTTGGGTAATATTTTGGTTTTTGACAGCGGCAGCCGCTATAAACGCGGGACGGAGCTGGGACTGGTGTTTTTGGTAAGCATTATGGGCCTGGGCTTTAATCTGCTGCTGATGTATATATTCGTCAGCCTGCTGGGGTGGTTGCCTATGCCTAGCAAGGTGATGACAAGCTGTATTGTCGTAGTCTGGAACTATCTCTCACGCAAAAAGTGGATTTTTAGGAGTTGAAAATGCCAGTAGAATATGTTGATGTAGCAAAATTTAAAAAGGTAGTGCTTTTGTACAACCGCAATTCCGGTAAGCAGCTCTTTGCGAGCATGATGGCTAAGGTTAATGAAACCTTTAAGCTGGTGAAGGATTTGGTCGGCAGCAAAAACGCCGAGATGCGTGATATTAAATTTTTTGACCAGATTCCCCAAATCGCTGAGCAGATTGTGGCTGAAAAGGTGGACTGGGTGATTATTGCCGGCGGTGACGGCACTATCCGTGCCATGATCGAGCAGCTGGCTAACCGTAAATACGTTCCTTATATCAGTGTTTTCCCAGCAGGCACTGTCAATTTGGTGGCCAAGGAGCTGCTTTTGAAGTCGGATCCGCACAAATGGTTTAAGCGTGTGTCTAAGGGTATTACGGTGCCTGTGTATCTG
>CAVKMV010000115.1:0-4307 GCA_963657675.1 Ruminococcus intestinalis | reverse complement strand
GTCTAGCCACTTGCAGATATAATGACTGACGATACCTGCTACGACAGAAGAAAAAAGAGATACAAAAAAATCTATATACATGTAAAACACCTCCTTCCTGCCGTCAGGAATGGAGACACAGCAATTATATTTTACAGGATATATGTATTGTCGATAAATACTTCAACCGTTGAATCTTTCATTGAAAAAAGGTATAATACTCTGTAAAATAGGACATTTGAAACAGGATGGATTTATAGTAAATTTGTTACATTAAGATAATGGAGGAAAATTAATTTCATGAAAAAATATATCCTAATTCTGCTCTGCCTCTTCTGCGCCGCCGGTGCGGTTGGCTATGTTCTTGGTGGTGATGAAGGTAAACCGGCGACTACGGAAACGCTGGCTACAGCGAGTGCACCTACCGCCGCTAAGGAGCAGGAGCAATCAGCAAAAAGCGCTCCCGCACCCACTAATTTGGCAGCACAGTACAAGATGGATGCAGATTTCATACTTATACGCAAGGGAGAGTTTAAGCTATATGCGGTAAACGCTGTGGGTGAAACCGTTGCTACCTATGGCTGTGCCTTGGGCAAGGGCGAGGGTCAAAAGCAAAAGGAAGGCGATATGAAGACCCCGGATGGTACCTTTGTTGTGGATGAAATTTTGGATGCTTCGTACTGGACGCACGATTTTAAGGATGGCAAGGGTGAAATCAAGGGTGCCTACGGACCCTGGTTTATCAGCCTGGATACCACTAATTTGAGCAAGGGCGCCTGGGGCGGCATTGGCATCCATGGCACGCACGACCCCGCCTCCATCGGTACCAGAGCCTCGGAGGGCTGCATTCGCCTGAACAATGCTGATATTGAGCAGCTCAAAAAATTTGCCAAGGTAGGCATGAAGGTTGTCATAGAAGAATAAGCAGGGCAAAGAAAAAGCTAAGTAACACCAAAAGCGGTGTTGCTTAGCTTATTTTTCATTTAGCACTTTGTCGAGCAGCTCCTGCGTCAGCTCCTCTTCGCTGTAAACAGCTATGCCTGCCTGCGTCAGCAGTGCGGTCGTTACGCCCATGCCGTCAATTTTGCGGCCACTAAAGCTGCCATCATAAATTTGTCTGCTGCCGCAGGAGGGGCTGCGTTGCTTTAAAATAGCAGTATGCGCATTGCGCACACGCGCCAGCTGCAGGCAGTGGCGTGCGCCTTTGCAGTATTCGTTAGTAACGTCCACGCCAAGGCTGTTTACAACATGTGCCTTGCTGGCGAGCACGGCAGCACCGCCGCCAGCTCCCTGGATTTCGGCAGGGGGACGAGGCGTAGGCAGGCCGCCGTCGCATTCGGGGCAGCAGGGCACAAGGTGCGCACGCACCTGCGGCTGCAGCAAAAGTGGCTGCGCGCAGCCGTCACCCTTGTAGCGCACGCATTGACCCAAAAGACAGGCACTGACGATGATCATTTGGCTATACCCTTGCGTGTGCCGTTATCCCAATTTGTCAAATCCTTAACTACCTCGGAGGCGATGATGAGGCCGGCGACAGAGGGACAAAAGGCGGTACTACCGGGCAGGGCACGGCGCTTGGGGGCTTCGGCATGACATTCGTCCTTTACCTCGTCCATAGGCATCAGCGGCAGCTCTTCGGAATATACTACCTTGAGCTTTTTGACGCGGTGCTGCTTCATTGCCTGGCGCAGGACGCGGGCCAGAGGGTCGATTTTGGTTTTGTAGATATCAGCAACCCTGAACATGGCAGGGTTTACCTTATTGCCTGCGCCCATGCTGCTGATGACGGGTACGCCGGCGGTCTTGGCGGCCAGGATGATGGCGATTTTGGCGGCGACGGTATCTACGGCATCGACCACGTAATCATATTGGCTGAAGTCAAAATCAGCCTGCGTTTCGGGCAAAAAGAAGCATTGGCGGCAGTTTACCCTGGCAGCGGGGTTGATGCTGGCGATGCGTCTGGCCATAACCTCCACCTTGGGCTGGCCGATAGTGTCGTGGGTGGCGATAATCTGGCGGTTTAAATTAGTGAGGGCTACGGTGTCGTTATCAATCAAATCAAAGCTGCCGACGCCGCTGCGGGCAAGGGCTTCTACGGTAAAGCCGCCGACGCCGCCAATGCCGAAAACGGCGACGTGGGCATTTTTCAAACGGTTGATAGCCTCACTGCCAAAAAGCAGCTCGGTGCGTGAAAATTGGTTAAGCATAAAAATCTCCTTTAATGGCGTATTTTATTTGCGGATAATGTCTTCAGCCTGCCAGCGTCACCTCTACCTTAGTACCATCTGCCAGGTCTTCAGGCTTGCTGTCGCTGGTGATGGTTACCTTGGTGCCGTCTATTGCGCTAATCTTACCGGCAAAGGGAGCAGGAACGGCTTCGGCCTTGAGGTTGACGCTTTGCCCCTTTTGCAGCTCCTTGGCCTGGGCAGCATTGACGTTGAGCGTGAGACTGCAGCTGGTTGTGGCCTTGATATGCAAAATAACCTGATCCTTTTGCACGCTGTCGTTGTTTTTAGCTATCAGCTCGGTGATGATGCCGGTGCAGGGGCTGACGCCTTCGTTTTGCTGCTGCTGTGCAAGGGCTGCGGCCTGCTGCTCCTTTAGCTTTTCCACCACCTTTTTTTGTGCTGCAATCTGTTCAGGCGAAGCAGGCTTGGTCTGAATGGCTGCATTGCTGGCGGCCTGCAGGGCAGCTGTGGCTGCGGTAAGCTCGTTTTGGGCGGCCTGCGCCTGGTTGCGGCTAACGGCGCCCTGTGCCAGCAGGCTGTTCATTTTGGCAGCCTTTTGCTGTGCTGCTGCTACGTTGGCCTGCGCTGACGTCAGGTCGACTGCGGGAACGGGGGCAGACGTGTCCACCTCCAGGCGCTTCAGGTCGGCCTCAGCCTTGGCCAGCTGCGCGGCCAACTCCTTGGCCTTGCCGTCAACGGCCTCTGTGCCAACGGCAAAAAGTGGCTGCCCCTTGCTGATGCGTTCGCCCTTTTCGCTGATAAGGCCCAAAAGCTTGCCGGCGGATGGAGCCTTGACGGCAAACGTGGGGATGCTCAGTGTGGCGCTGCCCAAAGCATTGGGGCTTTGGGGTGAGCAGCCGGCAACGGCCAGCAGCACCAGGCAGGCTAATAATATACATATCACTTTAAAAAATTTCATTGTGCAATTCCTCGTTTTCCATATTCCTAAAAGCCTATGATACTCGTATATTTTAGCATAAGTTTGTGGCGAATGCATGACAAATTTTGTAAACCTGTGTAATGCTGCTTATTAATATTTTTCTTATTGAAGTAGGGACAGATAGCAGTTTTTGCATTATACTATAGGCGTAGGAGTGTTTAATAACTTTAATATATAAGGAGGCGCAGGTTATGCGTGGAAAGAAAGCAGCTATTGGCTTGTTGGCAGGATTAATGGTTTGTTTGAACGCGGGCAGTATTGAGGCAGAGGTATATGACACCAGTGCTGGTGCGACCAGGACGGTGAATGCTGCAGTGGGTGAGAATGTGGACTTTGTGTCTTTGCAGACACAAATATCAGCCTCGTTTGATATGGCAGACAGGTGCGCAGTTGAGCATGTTGAACCGTATTTTGCTGACAAAGGGATCACCTTGAGTAAAGAGACTGCCCGCGCAGTAGGCTTTGGTGCATTGGAGCTGAAAAATATGGCTAAGGGGCGTAGGGGAGATTTGGTTTATTTTAAGGCTGAGGGTCATGTGTATTACGATGACACCCTGGATTATGTCTATAAAAATAAAAAGTTTATTGATGCTTATATAAGCTCCTATAATGAGCTTGCTGCCCTTAATAAGAAGATGGGAAGCGCGTTTGCAGGCTATGCACAATATAAGGATGATAGCAGTGCAGAAATTTTGCGTTCTGTTAATGCGCAGAGGCAGGCAATCTATGAGCGCTTTGCTAATATGCAGGCATATTTTGCACCTGGCGCGATGCTTTTGGTTACTGGCAGTGATGTTAATTTCCGCAGCGAGCCTAACACGAATTGCGCGGTTATAGATGTTTTGCAGATTGATGAACAGCTGCATCCTGTGAGGACGGAAAATAGTGATGGACGCAACTGGTATTATGCTATTAATGCCAAGGGTGATTATGGCTATGTTGCTGCCGATTACGCACGTATGAATGATTAATATCGCAAAAGTTTTTGGTATAAAAGAAACTTTTGATAAAATCCATGATAGTTTTTGCCATACCAGAAACTTTTACGTAAAATCAACAAAAGCTTTCGGTATACAAGAAGCGTTAAACAAGTATCCCCCAATTTTTGTGGTGTGGTCGGCGCTTTGACACTTTGTGTGGTCAAAATCGCTCCCCCAATT
>CAVKMV010000114.1:0-4314 GCA_963657675.1 Ruminococcus intestinalis | reverse complement strand
CTTTATCATTTTATTCAATATAATTTGACCATATAATTATAAGTCAAATACCGCCTGCGCGTCAACATTTTTTCCCTTTACAGTCGCTCGCCAAGAGATGATAAAAAAAGAACCATCACTCTCCCTGTACTACACAATGTAGCCATGGGGTTATGATAGTTCTTTTTTATACGCCAAAGTAAGCTTACTGCACCTGCAAATGCTGCGTTGTCTTCATGGCAAAGGCTTCACCATAGGCGGCGTGGGCAATTTCCTGCACGCCAAAGACAACATCCTGCGAGCAGTTATAAATATAGCCCTCGTTGGGATAAAACAGCTGCTTATTTTTAATCGCCGTAAGCGTCTGCAGGGACGGATCCTCTAAAAATTCCTTGTTATACTTATTGATATCAAAATTACCATGATCATTATACACAGGCATAATTAAAAGATCCGGATTGATTTTCACCAGCATTTCCTTGGTCACCTGCTGGCCGTTTTTGATGCCTGCGGCAGAAACGCCGTTGATAACGCCTGCCTCCTTACACATAGCGTCAAAAATGCAGCCCTCGCCCCCATACGAGGTCATCAGTGAAACCAGCACCAGCTTTTTGGGCTGCTTTAAATGCAGGTCTGCCACCTGCTGCTTTAGCTGCGCCAGCCTTTCGTCCATCTGCCGCACCAGTTTCTCCCCCTGCTCAGGCGTATGCAGGGCGCTGGCAATGGTGCGCACGTTCTGCTTAATATCGGCAATGGTGGCAGGACCCTTGAGCACGATTACGTTAATACCCAGATTGCGCAAATTGCTGACGCGTTCCATATCGCTCCAGTCGTAGGCAATAACGACATCAGGCTGCAAGGCTAATAGCTGCTCAGCCGACGGATTTTTGATCTTTTCCTTAATCTTTTTTGCCTGCTCCACAATGTTGCTGCTTACAGGATCATCTGCCAAATGGTTCACCGCCACCAGCTTGTCTGCCTGCCCCAGTCCCATAACGATGCCATCACTGCTCATAGCCAACGTCACGACACGCTGCGGTGCCTGCTTAAAGGTGCTTACAGTTCCCTTCTCATCCGTAACTGTATAGCTGCCGCCAGCAGCTGCATCTTTGGCTGTGCTATTTTGTCCGCAGCCGCTGACCAGCAGCAACAGCATTATTAATACGCAAAATATTTTCTTCATCCTGCTACCCCGCTTTTTTGTAAAGTGCCTATATCAGCCTTATTAATCACTTAGCCTTATTATAAAGCATATAGCACTGTTATAGTCAACTTTTTTCAGGTATATAAGCCAAAGGCGGTGACAGGTTGGGATTTTTCCCTGCAAGCTTTACCCAAGCTATAAAAGCACTAGCCCTGGAGTGACATTTGCGACATAGTCACCTTAGCTTACATTAAGCCTATTCCTTTGATGCGATCTTCAATGCTGTTCGCCCAGGTCCTCTAGATCTCCCTCCATACTCAAAAACAGCTCCTGTAATGCCTGCCTCGTTTCCTGCTTTGCCTGCCATAGTCCGCGCTGCTGTGCCTCCAGTAGCACCTCGGTTATACGGTGCAGGGCCCAGGGATTAACCTGCCGCATCCACTCCTGCATCTCCTTGTCCAAGGCATATTTGGCGGCATATTTTTCGTACATCCAGTCCTCCATGATTTCGCTGGTAGCATCCCACTGGTAGCTTACGGCTATGTAGGTAGCTAAATCCCCGGCACCTTTATACCCATGCTTTTTCATCCCTTCAATGTACTTGGGATTCATTGCTTCGCCACGGAACCAACGCTTAAGCTCCTCCGTCAGACTCCGCAACTGCACCTTACTGCGGTCACTGCTGTCACTCACGTAATTGCGTGGCATGCTTCCCCTATAGCTACGCACAGCAGCAATCATACCGCCACGGTAATTATTATAATCATCACCGCTAAGCATGGATGATTCACGATGATCTACATTTTGTACCGTCAGCTCTATCTGTGCCATGCGCCTTTTAAAGCTCTCCGGCAAATAATCGCCATCGGTACCTGCACCATAGGCATGCGCGCCCCAGCGTGTATATGCAGCTGCCAAGTCATCCACTGTTTCCCAATTTTTAGACTCTAGCGCGTCGCCAACACCAGCGCCGTGCGCTCCTGGTGGATCTCCAAATACGCGGTAGGACGCCCGTCTCAAGGCAGACTGCTTATCCATCCCCTGCTTTTGCAGCTCACCCGCTTCTTCCAGCACATGCTTGCGCACAAAATTCAGCTCCAATGGTTCATCCAAGGCTGCAACCATTCTTGCCGCAGTATCCAGCCAGATAACGCTGCCAGGCATACTATCCCTAAAAAGACCGCTAATACGTCCTGTTACGTCCACACGCGGCCTTTGGAGCTCCTCTAGCGGAATAACCTCTAAATCGACAACACGCTGGCTGCCCCGCTGCCACACCGGCCGCAACCCCATGAGATATAAAAATTCGGCTACACATTGTCCGTGATTACGTAAATTACTCGTTGCCCACAAAATAATGCCTACGCTTTCAGGATATCTGCCCTCTTCGCTGATAAAGCGGCTGATCACATCCTCAGCCATCTGCCTGCCAATTTCCCAGGCAGTCCTCGTTGGCAGACAGCGCGGATCGATACTATAAAAATTACGACCTGTAGGCAAAAGGTCTGCACCGCCACTAGTAGGCGCGCCACTGGGACATGGGTCAATATAACGACCATTTAAAGCTGCCAAAGTATTTTCCTGCTCTTTGGTCGTTGAAAGAAGACTGGGAGCGATATGCGTGCAGATATATTCCAAGGAGGAAAGAAACTTCTGCCGTGCTTCTCCCTCCAGCTTGCTAGTCCACGGTAGCTGCAACACCTTATCTATACTTGTAGATTTAAACCCGTCATACTGCAATATTTTTATCGCTTCTACAGCTTGAGCTGTGATTTTATCCACAAGCATACCAAAGGTCATAGATTTATCCGGCAAAAGCTGGCTGCTGTTTTCTAAAAGCCCATAATAATCATAACCGTGTATCTGTGCTAAATTTTTCAACAAAGACGGAACTGCACCATTATCCAGCTTTGTGAGCGCCAGCAGATATTGAGTCAACTCCTCTCCCTGCGGCGGTACGCCTAAAATATGCAGGCCAGTACTAATCTGCATATTTTTTAAATCTGTAATATAGTTATGCAGTCCGGCAATGTAATCTGTAAAGCCGTTAGCCTCAGCTTCACATATTTCCCCATTAAGGTTACATTCGGCAGCCTTAGAGCGAATCATTTCTTTGAGATTTTCAAGCTGCTGATTAGAAGCATCATTTTGAAAATGGCAGTATTCCTCCAGCAGATTTTCTAAATCTGCCAGTTCCTCATAAGTACCTGCGTTACTCATAGGCGCTGACAGATAACTGATCAAACAGGCAGCACTGCGTCTCTTGGCCTGTATCCCCTCGCCTGTACAGGTGATCCAATATGGATATATGTTGGGGATATCACCTGTACAGATATCTGGATAGCAGGCATTACTCATTGCATTGCCCTTGCCCGGCAACCATTCCAGATTGCCATGCGTACCCACATGAATCATGGCGTCTGCACCCCAAATATCACGCAACCAATGGTAAAAGCCGATGTAATGATGTGTGGGGGCGCAGTCGGGAGAATGATAAATTTTGCCTGGGTCGTCGCCAAAGCCACGCGGTGGCTGCACTGTAATAAAAACATTACCGTTAAGCATGCCCGGAACAATCAGCACATCACCATAGCGGAACACCTCTCCCGGAGCCTCGCCCCAATCATGCTCCAGCTGCCGGCGCACCTTTAGAGGCAAGCTTGCGTAATAACGTCCATAAGCAGCCTTTTGTAGCTTACCATCTGCGTTTTCTATAAGCGCTTCTGCAATAAAACGCCTGTCGTTAGTCGCATGAGCTGTTATCTCCTGAACAAAACTTTGACTATCTGCTGGCAGATGGTCAATAACATATCCTTGCTTTTGCATTTGTTCAAGCAACAGGCGTATACTTTCAATAGAATCTAAGCTGGCAGCACTGCCAATATTGGAATTTGTGGGAGGATAATTGTGAAAAACAATAGCAATTTTTTTCTCTTTATTAGGCTTATGGCTCAGCAACGCATACTTTTTCGCCTTACGTGCCAGCATATTAATGCGTTCCGTCAACGGCTTGCGGTAGTGGGTGCCATCTGCTGTTTCCTCGTTTGTGGAAACAGGCACTGAATGCAAGGCTCCATCAAATTCAGGCATACACACAGCATATGACACCTCATTCGGTGTCAAGCCCACCATGCTTTTGTCCCACCATTCATACGGCATATAGGTGTTGACAATCTGCAGCACAGGTACAC
>CAVKMV010000113.1:0-4362 GCA_963657675.1 Ruminococcus intestinalis | reverse complement strand
AGTGCCTGGTGCTGAGGCTGCAGCTGCTAATGACAGAATCGCCGATAGCGTAAAGATTGGCAATGTCGAAGCAATTTCCTACGACAACGGCGTCTGGTCCTATGAATACGAGGTTAAGGCCGAAAAAACTGCTGAGGGTATCCAGCTGACAAAGGTTGCCACCACCAAGGCCGAAGCCGGCAGCGCACCCAAAACTGCCAGCGATGCCAACAAGGCTGCGGCAGCAGCTGCTGTAACCCTCTTTGGTGCAGATGAAACCCGGCACGAGCGCTTGGGCGACATCCGCAGCCTGCATGCTGCCAACGAAAAGGACGAAAACGTCTGGGCAAAATACGTTGGCGGACGCCTGACGACAGATGGCTTCGGCGGTGGCGATGCCAAGGTTAAATACAACGGCGCAGAATTTGGCTATGACAGTAGCGTCGGCAACAACTGGATCTTTGGCGTAGCAGGCGAATACGTAAGGGGCAACACCAGCCTGACCAACGGCAGCGGTAAGGTAAAGACCGGTGCAGGCGCTGTATATGGCACCTGGGTTGGCGACAAGGGTCATCACCTGGATATCGTCGGCAAGATCGGTAGGGTAGAAAGTGAAACCACCTCTATCGGCGGCACCTTCGTCAACAAGATGAAGGGTGACTTTGAATCCACCGCCTACAGCCTGAGCGTAGAATATGGCTATAAGTACGACCTGAATAACAACTGGTTCGTAGCGCCGATGGCACGCCTGTCCTACGTACATATGGGCAGCGCTGACTACGACGTAAAGGCATTGAACAACACCATGCACGCGCAAAACAGCTCCTTCAACAGCCTGGTGCTGCGTGCAGGCGCACGTGTGGGCGCTAAGGTCAGCAGCAAGGGCAGCCTGTACTTCAAGCTGGCAGCCTTGTACGACTTTGACGGCGATGTAGCAACCACCCTGACTGCTGACGGCAGAAGCAAGAGATACGAAACCGACCTCGGCGGCTTCGGTCTGGAATACGGCCTGGGCTATGACCAGAACCTTGGCAAGAACAGCAGCTTCTACTTTGATGCAGAACGCATCAGCGGCGGCGACCTGAAGAAGGACTGGGGCATTAACGCCGGTCTGCGCTTCAGCTTCTGATAAGCAGCTAATACGCTTTTCACATCAAACATAGATCTCCTTTAGCAGCCCCCTGCGCAGCCAACCGCCGCGCAGGGGGCTTTGCTGTGCGTGTTGTGATATTGTCGTGCATAAAAAAGCGTCCGGATAATTCCAGACGCTTTTTTATAATGGTGTTTAATGTTTTTGGACCGGCATGCTGTCAATATAGCAGCTATCCGGGCACAGGTCAAGCTTGTTACTCCAGTCCTTGGAGCTGTCCTTGTTGGGGTCAATATCCCATGATATACAATGCTGCTCATCGAGATACACACGTTCAAAATCTTTATTAGCAGCTATTTTATTAAATATGCTGCCCTTGGTGAATAGATTAGTTGCATCATAAATACGCTGCTCCCCATTGTCAAATGTCAGTAACAATTTGTAGCCATCACAAGGCTTGACGTCGGTAATGGTTTTACGACCGCCGGCAAAATATTCAGCCGCCTTTAAGTCACAGCCTCTAGAGAGATAATAGGCAACATCTCTTGTCATATTCAACACCTCCGATCACTTAAGTGGATCAATAGTAAATAGTTCCTGTTTCTTTTCCGCTAACTGCCAGTTTTCCAAAAGCTCCTCTTGATGAAATGCAGCCCATCCTAAAAGCATTTTAAGCTGCTTTGATGGCAGGTTGCCGCTTAGCACCTCTATATCATTTATAGTCACTGTTACTTCTTCGCCTGCATAGCTGGCGTGAAAGTGCGGCGGTTGGTGGTCACTCCAATTTATATATACCTTTATTCCTCTAAACATTGAAATAGTCGGCATTTTCTTACCTCCACAAAGCTAAATTGTTCACTTTTATTGTATCATAAACGCCTAAAAGCTGCTAGAAAATTTATCTGCCTGTTTTATTTTCTCTTTAGCTTTGCGCTAGAAATAGCTTTTCAAAAATTCCGGGGAGTGCGATAATATACCTATAGGCTAGGCACATATGGCCTGCGCTTGCGCTTCTGATGAATAGTGTAATTGCTAAGGGATAATGCTTGTGAGGTTAAGGAGGAACGGTTATGAAGAATTTGGCACAGAAGAGGGCGGCAAGGCTGGCGCTGGCTGCAGCGCTGGCGCTCATGGGAACGTCTTATGTGGGCACTGCGGGCGCGGCTGAAGGCGGCATAGTGTACGGACTGAAACTGGATAAGGCCGGGGACGTAGAAATTAATGAGGCGCTGATTTCGGCAGAGGCCAAGGGCAGCAATGTCGCCAACATCGCTGTTGGCGTGCAGGAGGATAGCAGCCATGTCACCTATAAGCCCGCAGACGGATTACAGGTGTATACCTATGCTGCTGATGGTTATACCTGTGCAGGCGCGACGGCGGGTGGCATGCTTTTGTCATCTGGTACGACCGCAATTAATGCAAGTGAGGTAAAAAATGAAGCCTATGCTATATCAACCGGTGCTGCTGATACTGTGGCAGAGGGCGTGAAGCTGACCAACCACACCTTGAATATTAACGCTACTGCTGCTGATAAACAAATAAGGATTTATGCCGCGACCCTGAATGTTGCCCCCGGGGCTACTGCGTCTGTAGCTGCTTCAGCTGCAGCAGTAGGGAACAGGGCAGTTGCTATTGACGCTGCCAATGCTAAAATAAACCTTGCCACTATGGGAATGGTTGGTATATTAGCTGAAAATTTTTCTGGAGACTATGCCAGTGACAGGACCTCCTCCGTCACCGCTGTTAAATTAGCAGACAGTGAGCTAAGCGTTAAGTCGGCCAAAAATATTTATATCAAAGCTTACAACCAGGATAGCAGTGGTGAGGAGTATTCCCTGCAGGCCGATGCTTCCACAATTACCCTGGACGCAGGTGGTATTGATGAAGAATATGGGGATATTGTTCCTATGCAAAATCAAATATCCCTTACCGGCAGGGTTTGCCTGACAAATTCCAAGCTGCAGCTGCTTAGCAACACCACAGTTGGTGGTGGCATTGCAAGTGATGGTGTACTGACTCTTATCGGCGATAAAAGGGCAGATGGCAGCGTCACCTCTTCTATCTACCTGATGCAGAACGCTAAAATAGTAGCGATCGCTAATAACGCAGACTTTAAAAATAGTGCAATTCATTTTTATGATGATGCAGATATAAATGACAGCTACCTTGGCGTAGCGCCGCATCCTGAATATGCTCAAAAGGATTTCCGCACGATGACGGTGGGCAAAGGTTTGATTCTTGCCGGCGATGATACGCTCTTTATCCGCACCAACAGCCTGGCCAAGGACGCTGAGGGCAAATTTGCCGATGTGGGCGACCGCATTATCGTCAGGAAGCGTGACGGCTCGGTGCAGGACGGGGCTGCGTCCGCAGGTGAAGCTGCCACTGCTGACACCACTCTTAACATCAACGTTTTTGATGAGGGCATGAAGACAGGCTATAACGGCACCAAGGACGGCGCAGGCTGGACTACGGATGCTAAGGGTAACGCTGTCTTTGATGGCAAGGGCTTTGGTAATGACGCAGACGGTGCCATCAGCGTCATTAAAATCGACGGCACAAATGAGAAGCAAACTATTCCTGACAGCATAAAAATCGGCGAGGTCCAGGCAGCTTCTTACGATAACGGCGTGTGGGCCTATGATTACGAGGTGCAGGCCGCTAGAAGCGAGGACAATAAGGCCATCCAGCTGACCAAGGTTGCTACCAAGGCAACAGCCAGCAGCGCGCCCAAGGCTGCCAGCGATGCCGACAAGGCAGCGGCAGCGATGGCTGTAAGCCTCTTCGGCGCAGATGAGACGCTGCATGAGCGCTTGGGCGATATCCGCAGCCTGCATGCTGCCAACGAAAAGGACGAAAACGTGTGGGCTAAATACGTTGGCGGCCGCCTGACGACCGATGGCTTTGGCGGTGGCGATGCCAAGGTTAAGTACAACGGCGTAGAATTTGGCTACGACAGCAGCGTCGGCAACAACTGGATCTTTGGCGTGGCAGGCGAATACGTCAAGGGCAGCAGCAGCCTGACCAACGGCAGCGGTAAGGTTAAGACTGGTGCAGGCGCTGTATACGGCACCTGGGTTGGCGACAAGGGTCATCACCTGGATATCGTCGGCAAGATCGGCAGGGTAGAAAGTGAAACCACCTCCATCGGCGGCGTTATCCCGACCAAGATGAAGGGTGACTTTGATGCCAACGCCTACAGCCTGAGCGTAGAATATGGTTATAAATATGACCTGAACGACAACTGGTTTGTGGCACCGATGGCACGCCTGTCCTATGTACACATGGGCAGC
>CAVKMV010000112.1:0-4381 GCA_963657675.1 Ruminococcus intestinalis | reverse complement strand
TTGATTTTATCATTTTTCAAAATGATGCGCAATAATAATTCAGCGGCAGGGATATTGTTTTCAAAAACCTTATTCATAAACCTGTTGTTCATCAGGCACAGCTCCTGGATAATCTGCTGCACCTCGCTTGTAGCCTGCTTAGTCACTTGCTTCACCTCTGTTATGTATATTTAGTGTATTTTCTGACTTTTCTTGCTATATTGTAAACTATATCTCTATGCTTTGTCAAGAGGGGATGAAAACTAAAAAAGCTCCCCTGCTAGGGGAGCTGGCGCCGTAGGCGCCTGAGGGGTTTCCACCTGCCTAAAGCTTCACGCTCCTGCAAACCTCTCCGCCTGCTTCGCAGGCACCTCCCCTAAAAGGGGAGGCTATGCCTAAAGCTTCACGCTCCTGCAAACCTCTCCGTCTGCTTTGCAGGCACCTCCCCTAAAAGGGGAGGCTATGCCTAACGCTTTACGCATAACAAAAAGGCTCCCCTAAAAGGGGAGCCCCTTACCTAAAGCTTCACGCAACACTAAAAAGGGAGTTTTGAACTAATCAAAACAAAGGCCTAATCTGTTATTTCAGCCTGCTGCCGTAGTGGTCACGCTCATTTTGGGGTCCGTTTACCCGTACGCGCTCAATCTTGTTACGGTCGCCGTCCTTGCCGCTGATGCGCTCTACACGGATGCGTCCCAGCTCCGGAGCAAATTCGTTGATAATTTTTTCCTCAAGTGCTGCACCCTTCTCCATTGCACGGTACAGCATAGCGGCAATTTCGTAGCGGGTCATCAGGCGGTTGCCGTCAAAGTTGCCGTCCGGATAACCTTCAATATAGCCATTGCCTGCCAGCTTGCTGATGTATTCGTACGCCCAATGGTTAGAGGGCACGTCCGCAAAGAGCTTGGTCTTGCTTTCGTCAATCACGCCCAGCGTAGCCTTAAGGCTGGCCAGCTCGGCAGTAACCAGCGTCAGCTGTCCGCGCAGGTCCACAATCTCGCGCGCCATAGCGGTGCGGCTGTTGCTTACGTGGCTGGTGCGGTCCAGGGCAAAGCTTACGCCTGCGTTAACCATGTTCTCACCATTGCCGACAGTGCCGCCAACGCTGAACATCACCTTTTCATCCGGACGATAGTAAGCGCCGATAGCAGCTGCGTTCTGGCCGGCGTAGTTGCCATAGCCTGCGGCAAAGCTCCACTTATCATCCGGGTCAAAATCCATCGGGTGCAGGGCTGCGAGTGCGGCGGCACCTGCGCCCACCTTGTTCACACGGTCACCCAGCCTGCTAATGCGGTTGCTGTTGTTGATAACCTGCTCATTGGTAGCCTGCAGCTGGCTTACGTTCACTGCGTCAGTAGCAGCCTCGCCTGCGGCCACGTTGGTAATTCTTTGGCTGTTGGCGTTGAGGCCGTCCTTGCTCACATAAGTATTATCGCCAATCTTCAGGCCGTCGCCACTGATAGATGTGGTGCCCGCAGTTACGGCGTCCTTGGTTACGCTCACATCCGCACCCACCTTAAAGCCATCATTATTCATAACGGCAGCACCGGTCGCTACGCTGTCAAGAGCAATATCCTTCTTCAGGGCTACCGTGTAATCCTTGCCGCCCATGCTGTTAGCTCCCTCTGTGACGGTGATGTTGTCACCCTCAGTTACAGTGCTGTGCTTGCCTGCAACCTTTTCCACCTCGGTGACGCGGTTATCCAGCTTAGTGATATTTTGGGTATTCTGCTCAATCTTCTGGGCATTCTGCTCAATCTTTTCGGTGTTAGCATTAACCTTGTTATTAATAGTAGTTATATCACCCTTAATTTCAGTGATATCACCCTGAATATTATTAATTTCGGTATTGATGTTATCAATATTGCTATTGATAGTAGTGATGTTATCCTTAATATCAGTGATATCGGCATTAATGTTGGTGATATCGCCCTCAACCTTTTGCACGCGATCATTGGTTGCCTGCAGCTGGCTGCCGTTGATGGCGTCAGTGGATTTGGCGCTGACTTCGCCTGCAGCCACGTTAGTAATCCTTTGGCTGTTAGCATTCAGGCCGCTGCTGCTTACGTAGGTTTTTTGGCCAATGCTCAGGCCGCTGCTGTCTATCACCGTACCGCCTGCGTTGACGCTGTCAACCTCAAGGTTCTTTTTCAGGGACAGGCCGCTCCGGTCAACCACCAGGTTGCCTTCACCCTCCTTAAGCTTTACGGAAATCGCATTAGCTGTGCCGGTGACGGCAATGCCATTGCCTGCGGTGTATATGGTGTCTGTCGCGCTGATGACATTATCATCGCTTATCTGCACATTTGCTCCTGCGGTGTATTTGGTGTCTGCTACACTGATAACATTATCAGCGCTTATTGACACATTCTTTCCTGCGGTGTATGTGGTGTCTGTCGCACTGATGACATTATCAGCGCTTATCTGCACATTTGCTCCCGCAGTGTATTGGGTATCTGTCGCACTGATAACATTATCAGCGCTTATCTGCACATTTGCTCCTGCGGTATAGGCCTTGCCATTAAGGGCGTAATCCGTACCATTAATCTTAATTCCCGTGAGCGCAGTGCTAGTGCCTATTGCCTCCACCTTGGTGCCGGTCGCAAAGGTCTGGCTTGTGCCTTCACCATTAGCAACCTTAACCCAAGTATCATTAGCAGCACCGCTGCCGCCGCTGCCGCCACCGGCGGTAATAGTAATTGCTCCGCCATCAACCGGGATGCCGGCAGCTGTATCGCCGTTTCTCAAAAGCTTAAAGGTGGCAGTATTGGCGCCTGTGGTCATGTCAACCTTTTTGATATCGTTACGGTACAGCTTATTATCGTTGCCCTCTAGGGTTGCCAAATCCTTTTTATAGTCGTCAACATAGTAATTTTGCATCGTCGTACCGGGATCGGTAACGCTGGCTGCCCAATAGCTGTAAAAGTGATCTCCGTCTTTAACGGTCATCAGGATTTCGTTGTTCTTGCCATATACAGTACCGGTATAAACCGCACTGCCGTCATAATTGGTAAACACGCCCAGCTTGCCGTCAATAACATACATATTGTCGTAATCTACCTCAACTCCCTTGTAGGTATAAGCCTGCTGCGACTCGTCCCACTTTAAATCCTGCGAATTTTGGGTAGTTTTAAAGGCAGTTCCCAGCTTGCCCACCAAATCAGCATAACCATCTTCATAAGAATCGACATGACCCTTCCAGCTGCTATCTTGAATAATGTAATTCCAGTCGCCGGGAACCTCGGTGCCGCTAGTATGGCTTACACCGGAAAAGGTGCCCGGAGTAACCTTGTTTAACGCTTCCCCTATATTAGTAACTGTGCCGTTGGCCGAAATAGTCGAAGTAACTGCTTCTAAAATGCCTGTTTTATCACCGCTGGCATGTGCCACGTCTGCACGCTTTGCATTGGCAGATAGCGGCGTATATTTGCCGCCATCCTCCTCAATCGTCAGCACATAACCGTCACGCACCCAATATTTATTAGTTGTATCGTAATTGTATGTATATTTGCCAATGGTCTTACTACCATTTTTCTGGGCATTGTATTCTGTAATAGCTTCATTATACGTTGTGTACCCACCCCAGGTATCCTTATTTCTCTGCGTTGGTTGTCGCGTAAATTCAACTGCTTTAGTGGCTACATATTGGTAGGCGGCTGTCGTTGCAGCACTAGGCGCCGCTTCGCTAACACCTAACCCCGCACAGGTCATTACACCTGTCGCAAGCAGCATTGCCAACAGCTTTTTGGTGGAGCAGCCTTTGCCGCCCATATTCTTGGCAATCTCAGACACTACGACATAGGCATTGCGGGCCTCGCTCCAAATAATCTTAAAAACCTTGTTCATACTAGTCCCTCCTTACAATACAAAAAAATCCCATCATTTATCTTTACGCGGTTCCCCGCGTTTTGACCCCGGCACGCTCTGCCCTGCTATCGCAGCAGCCTGTCTGTAGCAGCAAAATATTATAATTGCAATACTTATCCAAAAATTGCTTTTATAGATATATATATGTTATTTCAGATATATAGGAATATTGTGATATAAATCTAAATAGTCTGCTATTGCAAAAAATCTATCCTGCTCACACCTGCAGCTTTAAACGCTAATTTTGTAATTATTTACAGCCCCATTCTGGCTATCACTAATTATATAAACAATACTTTAAGAGCTTCTTTTACATTAATTTATAATTACTGATATATCCTTGTCTAATATTATAGCACGTGTGTACCCCCCCCACAATACTTTGAATGTAAAGATAAATTTACATATTAAACATTTTTGTGTATTTCGTTCAATCTTCACTGCGCTAGCCAACAAAAAACAAAATTACGCACTAACTAAAAAGGCTCCCCTTGGGGGGAGCTGGCTGTGAGCGCAGCGAACAGACTGAGAGGGG
>CAVKMV010000111.1:446-4427 GCA_963657675.1 Ruminococcus intestinalis | reverse complement strand
CGGCGATGGCAGATATGATATTGGGCTTTTCCCTAAAAATGCGACAATGCCGGGAATCATTATAGAAATCAAAGCTACCAATAATAGCTCAAAAGATGAATTAAACAGGCTCGCAAAAAAAGCACTTAAGCAGATTGAAGCTAAGAAATACGATACAGAAATGCTTGCCAGGGGCATACAGACCATTCACAAATATGGCGTTGCTTTTTGCAAAAAAGATGTTGAGATAGTAACGAATTAAAGTGGCATTGCCAAGGGACAGATAAGGCTTACTAATTTGCAGCAACGTTACGCAGGGAGGCTGGGATGATGACAGATTTACGTATTGCTAAGGACCGCTTGTTATATATGTATTCGCGTCTGGTGGATGGCAAATTGCTTTACAAGAGGGAGGAGGCCAACCGCTTTGGCTGCTCCCTGCGTTCTATCCAGCGCGATATAGATGACCTGCGCTCCTTTTTACACGAGCAGAACGAAGCAACAGGGATAGTGCAGGAGCTGGTTTATAACAATCAGCTGGGAGCCTATCAGCTGGTGCCGCCCTCGCGCAACCTTTTGTCTAATGAGGAGGTTTTCGCCACGCTCAAAATTTTGCTGGAAAGCAGGGCCTTTACTAAAAAAGAGCTGTATCCCATCATTGATAAGCTGATTGACTGCTGCATCCCCAAAACGGAGCAGCAGCGGGTAAACGAACTCATAGGCAACGAAAAGCTGCTTTATGTAGAGCCGCAGCACCATGACCAGGTCCTGCAAAAAATATGGGAGCTTGGTGGTGCGGTGCGTTCACAGCTGCAGGTTTTGCTGCACTATCGCCGCGGGGACGCTGCCAATGTAGAACGACTGCTGCAGCCTGTGGGAATAATGTTTTCGGAATTTTATTTTTACCTTGTCGGCTTCATCGTACTGCGCAAGCAGGAAAGCATCTGCCAGGAGGCCTTGGACGATCCCTTTCCGACGATTTACCGCATAGACAGGATTGCAGATTACGAAATAACCGATAAGCACTTTAACATTCCCTATGCCAAGCGCTTTGAGGAGGGCGAATTCCGCAAGCGCGTGCAGTTTATGTACGGCGGCCGTCTGCAGCGCCTGCGCTTTTACTTTAAGGGCGCAAGCTATGAATACGTGCTCGACAGGCTGCCCACAGCCAGGGTACTGGGCGAGGACGAACGCGGCACGCTGATTGAGGCTGAGGTTTTCGGGCAGGGGATAGACATCTGGCTGCGCAGCCAGGGAGATTTGCTGGAGGTAGTGGACAGACAGGAGCTAGCAGTCAATTAAATAAAAAAATAATTTGGGATAGCCAGTATATGGCTATCCCGTTTTTTATACTATAGATAAAGTTAAACTGTTGATAGCAAAATTTAAACTACGCACCTTTTTTTACATGAAGCTACTCTGCTAATGTAGTAAGCTATAGATAAGAAGACTAAAAAGGAGTGAACTGTGTATGTATGGAACAAAGTATATCGAAATGGGTAAAAAAATCCGTTATTACCGCCTGCTGCTTGACCTGGGACAGGGCGTACTGGCAGCGCAGATTGGTATTACTCCGCAATATTTAAGCAAAATCGAGCATGGCAGCGCGCGTCCGTCCATGGATTTGGTGTTCCGCATTGCTGACGAGCTGCAGGTGCAGGCAGCTCAGCTTTTGGAGGCTTCATAAAATAAAAATAGCTTTTTTCTCCTGAATATGTTACAATACCGTTGGCGCGGCACAAGCCGCACCGACCGCCCTTCGCTGGCGGTATACAGCGTGACTGCCCAACGGCAGCATACATGTAAGGAGGAAAATTTAAAATGAGTAAGCAAAATGTCGTGTTCCAGTTTATTGGCAGGGTGAGCGGATTTTTATCCAAGTACATCGCAGTCGTAATTCTCTTTACGTCGGCCATAGCCTTTACCCGGCCGCAAAGCTTTATGTGGATTCCGCAGTATACGGCGATCTTCCTAGGTACGGCAATGTTTGGTATGGGCCTGACGATTAAACGTGAGGACTTCCAGATTGTGTTTTCCCGACCTAAGGAGGTAATAGCAGGCTGCGTGCTGCAGTACACCATTATGCCACTGGCTGCCTATTTTTTGGCGGTGGTGATGAACCTGGATACGGATATTGCCTTGGGCGTTATCCTTGTTGGCTGCTGTCCCGGCGGCACTGCCAGCAACGTCATTGCCTATATCGCCAAGGGTGATGTGCCCCTTTCTGTAGGCATGACGATAGCATCAACGCTGATCGCGCCTGTTGTGACACCGGTTTTGGTATATGCCCTGGCCGGCTCCTGGGTGGAGGTAAGCTTTATGGCTATGGTGCTTTCGGTAGTGAAGATTGTGCTTTTGCCTGTCATCGCCGGCATCATCCTCAACAGCCTGTTCCACGATACTATTGTTAAGCTGGGAGCAATTTTGCCGCTGGTATCCGTCGTTGCTATTGTAACGATTATTGACGGCATTGTGGCTGTGAACGCTGCCAAGCTGATGAGCTGCGGTCTCGTCGTTCTGCTGGCCGTAGTGCTGCACAACGGCATAGGCATGGGTCTTGGCCTTTTGATGGCACGCCTGATGAAGGTGTCCTATGCTAAGGAAACCTCCATCGCTATCGAGGTGGCTATGCAAAACAGCGGTCTGGCTCTGGCACTGGCAAGCGCCAACTTTGCTGCTAACCCGCTGGCAACCCTGCCTGGCGCTATCTTTAGCGTATGGCACAACGTTTCGGGGTCGATTTTTGCCAGCTGCCGCATTAAAGAGGTAGAAAAGCAGGAACAGCTGAAGCTGGCGGAGCAGATAGCTACAAGTAAATAAGATTTTCACCGTGGCTGCTACAGGATGTGTGGCAGCCTTTTTTATTGGGCAAAAATTGACATCATTCGCGGTTAGGCTTACAATATATAGTAAATAAGTAGACGAAAATTATGCTCAATGAGCAAATATAAGGTGGTAAGACAATGATTACAGGTGCAATCAAAAACAAGGTAGACAAAATCTGGACAGATATTTGGGCGGGAGGCATTACCAATCCACTGACTGTCATTGAGCAGTTGACCTATCTGATGTTTATCAGATCCCTGGATGAAAAGGAAATAGAGAATGAAGCCTTTGAGGCAGAGGGCGGAATTGAGATGGAAAAAATTTTTCCACAGTCCGAAGCAGGGCAGTCCATGCGCTGGAGCAGGTTTAAGAACAATGATCCACGCGATATTTACGCGATTATGTCACAGAGAATTTTTCCGGCAATTAAGTCTTTAAAAAACGGCCATTTACCTGATTTTGATGAGCAGGGGAAGATGATAGAAGCTAAGAGCGATGACGATGCTGCTAGCAAGGAAAATACTGCCTTTGCGCGCTACATGGAGGATGCGATGTTTTTGATTCCGACGCCGCAGGTGCTGCAGAAAATCATCACAGGTCTTGACGATTTATATGAGCATGATATTGCAGATTTGGATATGCAGGGCGATCTTTACGAATACATGCTTGGCAAGCTTGCAACCGCAGGCCAGAACGGACAGTTCCGCACGCCGAAGCATATTCGTGAAATGATGGTGGAATTGCTGCAGCCGACACCCGACGATACCGTTTGCGATCCGGCCTGTGGCACGGCAGGCTTTCTTGTAAGCGCCGCCGAATACATCCGCAGACATTACGAGGACACAATGACAGCAGAGCAATGGGAGCATTTCGCAGGCGGTGCGTTCAATGGCTTCGACACGGACCGCACCATGCTGCGTATTTCAGCAATGAACCTGATGCTGCACTCCATCAGCAATCCGGATATTGATTATAAGGACAGCGTTTCTAAGCAAAATGAAATCAGTGACAGGTACACGCTGTGCCTGGCAAATCCTCCTTTTAAGGGAACTGTCGATGCTGAGAGCATCAATGATAATCTGAAGGCTGTCACCAATACCAAAAAGACGGAGCTGCTGTTTTTGGCCTTGTTCCTGCGCATGCTAAAAAAGGGCGGGCAGTGCGCCTGCATTGTTC
>CAVKMV010000111.1:0-398 GCA_963657675.1 Ruminococcus intestinalis | reverse complement strand
CATTGTTCCCGACGGCGTGCTGTTTGGCTCCTCCAAGGCGCACAAAGCCATCAGAAGGGAGCTGGTGGAAAATCATCAGCTAAGAGCTGTTATTTCCATGCCGTCCGGCGTGTTCAAGCCCTATGCGGGAGTTTCTACCGCGGTGCTTGTATTTACCAAGACCGGCGCAGGCGGAACGGATAAGGTTTGGTTTTATGATATGAAGGCAGATGGCTTCAGCCTGGATGACAAGCGCTCGGAGATCAGTGAAAACGACATTCCGGATATTATAGAGCGCTTTCACCAGCTGGAAAAGGAAGCAGACCGCGAGCGTACGGAGCAGAGCTTTTTTGTCCCGAAGCAGGAGATTGTTGACAACGGATATGATCTTTCCATCAACAAATACAAAAAGACGGAAT
>CAVKMV010000110.1:0-4503 GCA_963657675.1 Ruminococcus intestinalis | reverse complement strand
ATGGTGCCTCAGCACAGAATCGAACTGTGGACACAAGGATTTTCAGTCCTTTGCTCTACCAACTGAGCTACCGAGGCAAAGATTGGCGACCCGGATGGGACTCGAACCCACGACCTCCGCCGTGACAGGGCGGCATTCTAACCAACTGAACCACCGGGCCAATCAACTACGAGGTATATTATACTATGTTGCTGTCTCTTTGTCAACACTTTTTCTTAATTTTTTAGTGCAGCCAAAGTAGCCTGCAATTTTTCCTGCAAATGCACCTGTAAAGCTTCCAGCTTCCTATCATCCGGAACATTACTTTTTACGTCAAACGCTTCTGTAGTCAGCGGTAGGTTGTTCTTACGCATTTCGGCAAATAATTCGTTACGAAAGATATTATATGAAAAATATAGCTGATTTCCATGAGTAAAGTCCGCATAATCCAAAAAGATTACCGAACCGTTAATATACGGCAACGGATTATCCGGCGTAATATACAATTCATAGCCTGCGTTTTCCTGCGGCAGGCTCCTCCAATAATCCCAGGCCTCAAATCGCAAAGCCCTAGCCTCAAAGGGCATTTTATGCTGTTTTTTCTTATCTATGCTTTCCAGTATATCCGGCAGCTCACGCAGCATCTGCTCAGCAAAATGCTCCTTGTCACGGCAAAAAAAACGCACGTCACGAAACGTATGCAAGCCCACCGTTTTTACCGGTACATAATCAAAGGTTTCCGCAGTATAGGTGAGGTCAAGCCTGCAATGCGAAGGCTCATGCACATAGGCGGCAATATTCAAAATCTGGCCACTAATGCCTGTTCCTGCTACGAGCTTAAACTCTCCTATCTGCTGTGGCAGCTTGTGCAAAAAATCCCAGTCCTTTAAGCCAGCCTCTATTTCTTTTATGTCCTTCTGTCCCATGTGTAGCTTCTCACCCCTTCAGCAGTCTGCCAATTTTGCTAAAGATCCGCACTGCATTATTGTAAAAGACATCCTCATAGTATTGCTCCGGCACGACGTGGCTGATGACGCGTATATAAAGCGGTATATTCACCAGGGGCCAGTCACTGCCATACATCACCTTGCTATAATCACCCATATAATTAAGCCAGGTGTGCAGCTGTCTGAAGAAGCCCGCCTGCCGTTCAAACAACGGCAGCAGCTTAGGATTGCCTTCAATCAATCCGGACAGGTCTATGCATACGTTGGCGTTTTTACATGCCACCTCTGCCGCATCGGCAAACCAGGGACAGCCGCAATGTGCTATAACGAAGGTCACGTCTGGAAAGCCTACCGCAGCCTCATCCACCGTCAGCGGGTGTGAATACTTCAGCAGGCCTCCTGGCCGCGCTGTATCACCCGTATGGATGACGACAGGCAGCTTATAGGCACGTGCCAGCTCAAACAATGACCAATGCCGTCTGTCGTTGACATAAACAGCATTGTAACCAGGATACAGCTTTATTCCCAAACAATGCGGGTCCTGCACAAAGCGTTCAAATTCCTGCGCGGTTTTTTCAGCATTTTCCGGCGTCATCGCCTCGCTGTCGACTCCCATGCAATAACCCATATTTTGCGGCTGGTTATACTGCTTTTCGTCAAACGGTGCCGCTAAATCTATCAGACGCGGCGACACCCCGCCATATTTTGACGTAGTATAATCGGTATTACCCATAGCTACAGAAAAGACAATGTTATTTTCCTCGCAGATTTTTTGCCAGCACGCCGCTGTATTTTCATACCCGGCCCTGGCTGCTACCTGTACGAAGCCATCTTTATTATAGTAATGCATATGAGCATCAATAATTTTCATACCGCAGCTCCCCTTGCAACACGCAGCTAACTCTTACAAGCTTTAATCCTCGCGTCTGAAGACAATGGAGTTGGTTCCCGCATCCATTTTGTCAATAATAGCCAGAGAATGCAGGTTAATTCCTGCCTGACGCAGCTTGTCGCCGCCACCCTGAAAGCCCTTTTCAATAGCGACGCCCACACCCTCAACTACGCCGCCAGCCTGGCGTACAATATCAATCAGGCCCTCGAGCGCGCAGCCGTTGGCCAGAAAGTCATCTATAATCAACACATGGTCATCCTTAGACAAAAATCTTTTAGAGACAACGACGTCGTTGGTCTTACTGTGGGTATAAGAATAAATCTGCGTAAAGTAAACATCCTTATCCATGTTACTGCCACTGGATTTTTTTGCAAAAACAACAGGCACACCAAAATACATGGCCGCTACACAGGCAATACCAATGCCCGAAGCTTCAATAGTCAGGATTTTATTAATCGGACGGTCGCTAAATAAACGCTTCAGCTCCTTGCCAAGCTCAGCAATGAAGGGAACGTCGATCTGGTGGTTCAAAAAGCTGTCAACCTTTAAGACATTGCCACTTTTAATAACGCCATCTTTAACAATTTTTTCTTCCAATAGTTGCATCATCAAGCCCCCTGCTTCTTAGTCCTGCAAACAGCGTGCAGGCTTTGCGGCAACAAAATTGCCTATAAAATATAAGGATAATTTTACCACACTGCTTGTGTGCGGTAAAGAGCTTTTGTGCTGCTATACAGGATTTTTTTCTTTATTCCACAAGCATGGTCACTTCACTGCCACTTCCCTGTGTGCCCAGACTTTTTTTGACGATGATTTTTTTATCAATCATCTCCTGCAAATCGTGTACGTGCGAAATGATGCCAACGAGGCGATGCCCCTCGCTCAGTCCCTGCAAGGTTTCTACCGCCTGCTGCAGGGCACTGTCATCCAAAGAGCCAAAGCCTTCATCCACAAACATGGCATCAAGCTGGATGCCGCCGGCACTGGACTGCACCTCATCTGCCAGCCCCAGCGCCAGTGCCAGCGAAGCCATAAACGATTCGCCCCCGCTAAGGGTTTTGACGCTGCGCAGCTTACTGCTGTAATGATCCCTAACCTGCAGGTCTAAACCGGTTTTGCTGTTTCCTGTCCTGTTATCCTCGTCCTGCATGGTGTCACGCTCCAGTTCGTACTGACCACGGCTCATATGCAAAAGCCTGGTGTTGGCACGGTAAAGTATTTTGTCAAAGTAATGCATTTGGACGTAGGTTTCTAGGTTAACACGCTTTTTACCGGTAAGCGTTCCGTTTAGAGTTGCAGACAAACTGTTAAGATACTGCCACTCAGCCTCACACTCCACCCTCTGCTGCTGATAATCCACAACCTCTTTTTGTATGCGCTGATTGTTTTCAATAGCCGAAAATAATCTTTTTCCCTGCATTGCGAGCTCTCGCTGCTTTTCCTGCAACTTATTATTTTCGTCACGAACAGCCTTTTCATCAACATCAACTAAAAGCTCCAGCTGCTGCCTAAGCTGTTTTTGACGTTCATCAAGCTGAGCTTTTCCGGCAGCAAGCTTTTGCACAAGCTCGGTAGCTGCAGCCTGCGCACGCCTGTCCTCCTCCTTTTGACATTCCAAGGCACGCTCCAGCTGCTGCTTTTTCTTCGCCTTACCTTCTAATAAAAGCAACTGCTGTTGCAGAATGTCAAGCTTTTTATTGACGTCATTTATGCCTTCCTGCCACACCTGCGCTAAAAGCTCTATTTTGTCACAACCCAGCAGCTCCTTTCCTTTAGCTAGCAGCAAAGACTGCTCCTGTTCGCACCTTTTTCTTAGCTCTTTCCCCTCTCCTTCCAGACAGCCAAGGATTGCCTTCGCCTCGTCAGCGGCCTGTTTGGCCTGTTCCACTTCCTCCTGCGTCGGAGCACTGGCAGTAATTTGTGCAGGATGCGGATGCTCGCAGGCACCACAAACCGGGCACGGGGAACCAGGTTGGAGATCCTTTGCCAAAAGTCCTGCCTGCTCCCCCCAAAAGGTGCTTTCCTTCCAAGCAAGCTCCTTATTAAGACGCACGTATTCCTTTTGTGCAGCCTGGTATACCTGTCTTTTGCTAAGCAAATCAGCTTCTATAGTCTGACAACGCGCCTGCATATCCTGCAGCTGGCGCAAATCACGCTGCCTTATTTGCAGCCCCTGTAGCTCACCCTGCCGTCTTGCCAGTTCAACCTCAGCCCTTTGTGCTTCAACCAGCTCCTGCTCCGCCTTCTGCATCTGCTCCTGCCGCACAAGCGCCTGCCCTGCATTTACCTGCTCCTGCTGCTGCAGCTGCAATACACTACGCTCTGCCTCCTGCACAGCACGCTCCAAGGAGCTTTTTCTTTCTACAGCAGCCAAGCCTTCTCCAACTGCCTTCAACCGTTCCTGCAGCTTTCCTATAGCTTCCGTCAGCCTGTCCTGCTGCTCTTCATCAGCAGCCAATATCCTGCTTAATACATCCAAGACTTCATCTGTACAACCAGCATATTGCTTCATCTTAAGCTGCTGTAATCTTTGTCCCCAGGCATCATAATTACACCTAATACCATCAAAGGCCTGCGCTATTCTCCGTTCAATTTCTTTACGCTCGCCGTCCTTCCTGCTGGCGTCCTGCCCAATTTCTATCTGTAGACGTTGATAAAAATATGTATGGAAGATATCACGGAAGA
>CAVKMV010000109.1:0-4554 GCA_963657675.1 Ruminococcus intestinalis | reverse complement strand
GGCTATTTGTTTACCTGTAAATTTGAACATGTTAATTCTCCTGTGGTGATAATGCTTAATTGTTAAGGTGATTATGGCTTGCAAAGGCTGCTAAGCGCAATCCTTTGAGTATTATACTACTAACAGACAAAAAAGACCAATGTTTGACAAGGAGGCAGTGTAAAACATTAAGCTTCGCCAATACAATATACCAAATAGCTATATAGGGTCCGGCTTGGCAGCAAAATAGCGAGGCATGTAAATATTGGGATAAAAATGCAAAATTTAGGAATATAACCCTTAAATAATGTACAGATACTTGCTAATATATTGATGAGGTAGTATACTGTTTTTTAGAGTACAATCCAGGTTTTAGGATGGATATCTTGAATGAATAATTTGACTGTCGTTATACTGACAAAAAATGAAGAAAAGAACATTGTTGACGTGGTGCGCAATGCTAAAAGGGTTGCTGCTACTGTTATGGTTATTGATTCCGGCAGTACGGATGCGACCGTGCAGTTGGCAGAGACGAATGGCGCACGGGTGGTTTACCGTGCGTGGGATAACGATTTTAGCGCACAGCGCAATTTTGCCCTGCAGCAGGTAACGACACCATGGGTGCTGTATCTGGATGCGGACGAGCGCCTGAACGCGCAGCTTGTTGAGGCTGTGCAAAAGGCCGTAGCGCGAAACGAGCAAAAGCAATTTGCCATCAAGCGCAAGTCTGTAGCCTTTGGCCAGGAATTTAATTATGGCGTGCTGAAGCCGGATTTTGTTTCCCGCTTGTTTAGAACCCAAAATGTGCAATGGGTGAATAAGGTGCACGAAAAGCCTGTGTGCCAGGACGCCCTGGAGGTGCTTGCCGGTTATATAGAGCATTATACCTATGTTAGCTGGGGACAGTATTTTAATAAATTTAACCAATATACCGGTATTTGGGCGCAGAATGCTTACGAGCAGGGAAAGCGGACCAGCTTTTTGACTGCTTATAGTCATGCTTTTTTTGCTTTTGTGCAGATGCTGCTTTTCAAAAAAGGGATATTGGATGGCAGGCTGGGATTTACGTTGTGCGTGTATCATTTTATGTATACGCTGACTAAATATGTAAAGCTGGTAGATTTGTGTCGGAGTGGTAGGAAATGAAGGTAGCGATTTTAGAGAGC
This sequence comes from Ruminococcus intestinalis, assembly GCA_963657675.1. Classification (GTDB taxonomy): domain Bacteria; phylum Bacillota; class Negativicutes; order Acidaminococcales; family Acidaminococcaceae; genus Phascolarctobacterium_A. The sequence continues at coordinate 3,409 of CAVKMV010000109.1, read as the reverse complement.
ATTGTCATGCCGGCAGGCCACGAGGTGGAGTTTGACAGGATCTTGGTTGATGAGCTGGCAAGGCAGGGACACGAGCCCCATATGCTGGTGCCAGAAAATTTTCCTTTTAAGATCAAATATAACGCCAGGGTAGATTATCTTGACGGCGGCGAGGTTGTGACCTACGCCGGAGCCAATAAATTCCAAAAGCTGTGGCTTTCTGTGAAGCGTGAAAGCAGACGCAGGAAATGGTTTAATTCTGCCTATAAAAAAAGCAGCGAAAACCAATATGATGCTATAATTATCCCTACTGCGACCTATCGCTATCTGCGTGCGCTTTTGGATACAGATTTAAAGGACAGCAAAATACCTGTATATATTATTTTTCATGGGATTAACCCGCAGGAAAAGGCCAATTTTGTGAAGCAGGCCAGACGCTGCGAGAAGTATAAAAACATCCGCCTGAAGGTTATTACGCTGCGTAACGACTTTGCAGAGGATAATTTGACAAATGTTGATTTGATTGCACCACCGGTGTTTAAGCCGCTGGATTTGCCGGTGGATAAGGATTTGACCTATAAGGAGCCTTTGACGTTGGGCTTTTTTGGGCAGTACCGCCGCGAGAAGAACGTGCGATTTTTTTTGGACGCGTTCAAGGAGGCGCATTTTGCGACGCCGGTGAAGCTGATAGTGCAGGGTGCGACGGCCCGCACGGAGGACAGCGAGGAGTTTGAAAGGATTATTGCTGAATATAAGGCTGTAGACGGCCTGGAGTTTTGGCACAGGAACCTGATTGGGGAGGAGTGGCAGAAGGCACTTTTGGGTGTGGATGTGATTATCGCGCCCTACGCTGCAGAGCGTTATCGCTACCATTGGAGTGCGATGCTGTTTACGGCGATAGGCTTTTATAAGCCGATTTTGCAGTCACCAGAGATGAACCCCGAGGTCCTGGCAGCGTATAATGTGGGTGAGGCAGTAGCACTGGAAAGCGTCAGCGCGTTCACCAAGCAACTGGAGGCGTTTGTGAACACCTACAAGGAAAAGCATGCGCAGTATAAAAAGGGCTTGCAGGAGGCTAATGCAGCGTATAGTCATGAGAATTTACTAAGGGCGATTTTGCAATAAATTCGCAGGGGGATGGGTAGTTGTGAGGGTTTTGCTAGCTAATTTTACCAAAATGGTTGCTGACAGTGGTGGCTTAGCCAAGGTGACGAGTGCCTTTGCCAACGAAATGGCAGGGCGCGGGCACGAGGTTAGCGTTGTTTATAGCGATGAGCACAGGGGAGATTTCTTTTATCCTGTGGATAAAAGGGTGCAGCTTTATAATTTGAATGAAACGGCACAGGGAATGATTAAATTCCCGCTGTATTTGAAGATAGTGCGCGAGCTTGTGCGTCCCTTGGGCAAGCGCCAGGCACGCACAATAAATGACTGGTTTCAGGAAAAATATTTATTAGATAGTGTTAAGAGTGCTTTAGCTACCATAAAGCCTGATATTATTATTTCTTACCAGCCGGCAGCCAGCAAGCTGCTTCTGTGTGATGCCAAAACCGATATTCCTGTTATCAGCATGTCGCATGGCGACCCCGGGGATTATTTTCGTACTTATCCTGTGAAGGAGATACCTGCGCTTAGCAAAAGCGCAATCTGTCAGGTACTGATGCCTTCCTTTGAGGAGCACATAAAAAGCCATCTGCCGGCTGCGAAGACTGTCGTCATTGGCAATGCCATTCCCCAGTTTGATTTTAGTGCCGATTTGGCTGCTGAAAAGGAGCAGTATAAGATTATTTTTGTAGGCAGGCTGGCCAAAAACCACAAGCGTCCGCATCTATTGCTCGAGGCCTTTGCCAAGGTGGCCGACAGGTATCCCAACTGGGTTGTGGAACTTTGGGGTGCGAGGGACAGGGCTGCGTATTATAAAGAGCTGGAATATATGATTAAGGCTGCGCACTTGGAAGGGCGAGTGCTTCTTAAGGGTGCTACCGACAGGGTGCCGCAGGTGCTGCGCCAGGCAGATATTTTTGCCTTTCCCAGTGCCTACGAGGGCTTTGGCATGGCGCTTGCAGAGGGCATGAGCGTGGGCCTGCCAGCTGTGGGCTACAAAAGCTGCGCTGCCGTCAATGAGCTGATTAAGGATGGCGTAAACGGCCTGCTTTGTGATGATGGGGTTGAACCGTTGGCGCAGGCACTGGACAGGCTTATGGGTGACAGGGAGCTGCGCATAAAAATGGGCAGGGCCGCCAAGGCTGACATGGCGCAGTATGCGCCGCAAAGGATTTGGGACCGGTGGGAAGAGCTGATGGAGAGAGTAGTAGGAAAGTAGTTGTCTATGAAGGGACGAGGGGATAGTTTTGCTGTTTAATTCTTATGAGTTTATTTTTATTTTTTTGCCAATCGTATTATGCGTTTATTATGTGTTGGCTAGAAAAATAAGCCACATAAGCGCCAAGTATTTCCTGATTTTGGCTTCTATTGCTTTTTATTCATATTGGGATATAAGAAATCTGCCGATGCTGTTGCTGTCTATAGCAGTAAACTTTTTCGTTGGTGGCATAGTTGCCAGGACCAGGGAAAAGGCCTGGCTGGTTGCCGGAATCACTTTTAATTTGATGTTTTTGGCGTATTATAAGTATGCAGATTTTTTCCTGGATAATGCTAATATGCTGTTGAACACATCGTTTGCACATTTAAATATAGTGCTGCCGTTAGGCATTTCCTTTTTTACGTTCACCCAGACTGCGTATCTTGTAGATGCGTATCGTGGGGAAACAACAGCTTACTCCCAAAGTGATTACCTGTTATTTGTGACTATATTTCCTCACTTGATCGCGGGTCCGATTATTTATCATAAGGATATGATTCCGCAGTTTTCGCAGGAGGACAGATATAAATTTGATTTTGATAATTTTGCCAAGGGTGTGACCTGGTTTGTAATTGGCTTGTTCAAAAAAGTGGTCATTGCAGACCACTTAAGTGGCATAGCTAACCTGGTTTTTGGGCATTCGGAGCAACTATCCATTTTGGAAGCCTGGGGTGGCTCCCTGGCTTATACACTGCAATTATACTTTGATTTTTCCGGTTATTCCGAGATGGCTATTGGCATTGCCTTGATGCTTAATTATAATCTGCCTATCAACTTTAATGCTCCTTATAAGGCATGCAGTATAATTGATTTTTGGAAAAGGTGGCACATCACCTTGTCTACCTTTTTGAAAAATTATTTATATATTCCCTTGGGTGGCAATCGTAATGGCCATCACCTGCGTAACATAATGCTGACAATGCTTTTGGGCGGCTTGTGGCACGGAGCAGGATGGACATTTATCCTTTGGGGGGGTATTCATGGATGCTGCATCTGCATAAATCATTTATGGAGAAGGTTAAATGTGCAGTTTCCTAAGGCTTTGAGCTGGTTATTAACCTTTAATGT
>CAVKMV010000108.1:0-4659 GCA_963657675.1 Ruminococcus intestinalis | reverse complement strand
GTGCGCAACTGGCGGCGTTCGCTTCTTTAAGGTGGTAGACAGCTTCGTCGAACGTTTCCAGTACAAGCTTATCGCACTCTTCCTTGCTGGCAGCTTCGCCGTCAATCTTGCCGGCAAGTGCCTGCTTAATATCCTTTTTCAACATCATCATATATTCGTCCATAGTAGCGCAATTATATTTTGCCATTTTACTTTTCTCCTTTACTTTTTACCTTTTTGAATTCCCATTTTGCCATTTTAACCTCTCCACTAAGCTTTGTCCCGCAGCGTGGACAGTAGCGGTAGTCAGGGGCTACACTGTCGTCTTCGATAAGATGCTCGCAAGCGCAGCAGTAATACAAATTAGTTTTAGCAGGAGCAGGCACTTTAATAGCCAGCATATCAGCCCTGCCGCCACGTTCCAGCTCATGTTTGAGTGCTTTGGTAATAAGCTTCTGACGGCGCAGCATTTTCTTGACGTACTCAATATTGTTGCTGCCGTCAGGCAGATAAGACTTGTTAATCTTTATCCACTTCTCGTGCTCAGCGATAGCTTCTCTAAGCTCTTTTTCTTTTTGTGGTAGGTTATCCCACCATTCTTTTCGTTCAGGTGTCATGTTCATCCTCCTTTAGAACAGCCAACGCCACATCTGTACGATTACCGCCAGCCCGAAAATAAGCGGTATGCCTACAATCAAAGTAAGCAGCAGAATACCTATCATAAACTTAAAAGCTTCCTCTAGCATGTTGCCTCCTTCCTTAATTTTGCCAGCGCAGGGCCTACCCACGCTGGCAAAATTTATAACAACTTTACAAAGGCCTTACCTTACCATCTGCCGCGCTTTTCGCTTTTTCTTCTGAGTGCGAACGCCGGCACCGTCGTCACCGCTTCACGCTGGATGCGGGCACGTTCCGCCTCAGCCTGCGCCATATGCTCCTGCGCTTTCAGGTAGTCTTGATAGGTCAGCTTTCTTGCTCCCCAGCACAGCTCCAGCTCCTTGCCTGTAGTCCATCCTACTGGCAGAAAGATGTAGTCGCTTTGCTGGTACTTGAAATTCAAGTATGCAGTTGTATTCATTTCTGCTCCTCCTTTGCTTTAGCCTCCGAAAAGCGATCCAGTTCCTTATCGATTTCACGCAGCAGCTCACTTTCCTCCCGGCTGAGCTGCTTTTCCATGATTTTTTGCGAATACTCGTGTGCGATGGCAATCATGTTCCTGTTGCGCGTTTCCTTTTTGGTTATATCCTTAAAACGTAAATCCGCCGTAAGACAGAACGCGCGAATCATGAGCTTTGCGATGCCTGCCGTCATTTTCGTCAAGGTTTCCTCGCTGGCCATGGTGGCAAGCTCCTTGTTTACATCACTCATTTTGCTGTCGTGCCTGAACGCCTTTTTTTCGGCCGCTCTTCTCATTTTTCTGTTAACGCTGCTCATAGCTCCACTCCTTAGGGCAATTGTTCAATCAATTTTTCTTTCAGCTCCACAAATTGCGGCGTTATCAACCTTTGCTCATTCTCATAACGGAATTCACATTCACCCGGTGCAGGGTTCTCACGGTATGCGTGGCAGCTCAGCCCCAGACGGTGAAACAGCTTACGGCGCGGGCACTCCTTTACTACTTCACCCTGTGGACAGGCGTAACAGTGAAGTGCTACCGCCGCTACCAGCTCCAGAAAATCCTCCTGGCTTATGGCGAAGGTACGTCCCTGGTCATCCTTGTCCACTCTTGCATCATCGTAACTGTAAACCTTAATGCCCAGCTTTTTAGCGCGGCGTTCAAGCTTCACCTGTTCAAGCTTATCCAGTGCCTCCACTCTGGCGTCTATAACCTTGGCCGTGTAGGTACCTGCCAGCTTCAACCATTTGCGCCAGTCCTTGTCAACGGTGCTTTTGTCTGCAAGGATGTTTTCTAACGCCTGTTCAAAAGCGCTCAGCCACATCAGCTGTTGCAGTTCGGTGTTGGCCATATAGGGGGCCTGCTTCATACTTCGTCCCCTCCTGCTTTCAGCTTTTCTGCAAGATAGCGCACATACCACTTAGCTTTTTCCACATCCTCCTTGCCGCCCTTGTCATCGCAGCGGTAAAGGTATTTAATCATGTTCCCGACACAGAAGGCTCTTACACCTTCCTTACCGACCACGGCCGCAATCACGTCAATGCACTCTACACCGCCGTGGTTGTAATGCTTCGGGTGGTTCACAGCTTCGGCTTTGGGTTCTGCCGTCGGCTGCTTTACCTGTTTGGCTTTTTTTGCCGGCTGCTTTTTCAGCTTCAGCACGCCGTCAGCCGTCAGCTTTTCCTTCAGCTCTTCGGCGCTTTTGATAAGCTTGCGCTCCTGGGGCTTCTGCTCATAATCTTCATCCCACAGACGCGCCAAATCCTGCGGCGTTACTTGCAGCCTGTCGCAGACTTTTTTCAACTGGTATTCACTCAGCGCGTCCAGCGTGCCCTCGTCCAGCTCCTTCACTTTGCCGTAATTAATGCCCAATTCCTCCAAAAAGGTACTCAACGGCATTCCCGTTGCTTCCTTAACCAGCTTTCTGAAATTCTCTCGGAAAACCATACTTTCATCCCTTTCTTCACACTTCTTTGAAATTTATATCAGGATAGTGATATAACAACATTTTGCGCTTCAGCAGGTAAACGTCCGTGGGTTCCCCTTTGACGTCTATAACCTCCACGCTGCCATCCGGATAGGTGACGACAAAATCAGCATAGTATTTTATGCTCCTTATCGTGCGCCCGCCGTGCTTGAACTTTGGTTGCAGCTCATACGGCACCTGGCGCTCAAAGTCTTTAATCTTTCCCGCCATCCTCAGCATTTTGAGATGGCAGTAATAGTCGCCCTCTTTGGCGCTGTCAAAGGTTATGCCGTCGATGGTCACTTTGCGGTTGTTGTACTTGCTGTATCTTCCCCAGCGCATTAAAACGGAATATCCTCGTCAAACATCTGTTGACCCATGCTGTCAAAACCGTTTTCCGCGCTGTTGCTGTTCAGCTTATCGCCGTCTGCCTTGCGCTCGATGTACTCAAAGCGGTCACACACCACCTCGGTGGCGTAACGCTTGGAGCCGTCTTTGGCTGTATAATTGCGGATTTGCAGGCGGCCTTCTACCAGCACTCGCTGACCCTTGGTTACTGTCTTGCCTAAATTTTCACCCATCTTGCCCCAAATCTGGCAATTGACAAAGTCGGTTTCACGCTTGCCATCCTGCCCGGCAAACGGTCTGTCCACCGCCAGTGTGAAAATAGCAACCGCCTTGCCGCTTTGGGTGTATTTCACATCTGCGTTCTTGACCAGGCGGCCAAGTAAGATAATTTTATTCATGTACTCACTCCTTGAATCTTTTGCGTCCTGTTGTACGGTCCAGCTGCTTGAGCTTTGCCTGCCGTTCTCTTTGTTTCTGCCACTTTTCAAAAGCATAAAATTCAGCCTGACGCTTTGTCTTTGTTTCCGCTTTCAGCTCTGCCAGATTAGCACACCAGTTTTTGTATTCCTCGCAATATGCGTGGCAGGTGGCGTGACGATTGGGGCAGTTTTTGCATTTCATGAGCGCGACCCAATCTGTGCAAGTGCTGCCTGTATGCTGATTAGCCCCTGTGATCTGCCAGGTGATGCCTCCAGCAGTCCGGTGTTATTCATGCCTAAAACATACTCGTTATGGGCCTGCTCTACAGCACGCTTGCACGCTGCCTCGTACATTTTGCGCAGCTGCGCCCGTACCGTTGGCATATCGTCAGCCTGTGCCGTCTGCAATGTATTCCAGCCGAAATTGTTTACGGCTGCCGTAATTTCAGGCCTGCTAAACGTGGGTGTATGTCCCCACGGTGTTGCAAACATCGCCCTGTCGATTTCCGCCCATGCTTCATCCCATTCACGGATGCGCTGGGTATCGTCAGCCGTGCCCATCAGGCTTTTGCTGGCCTCCACGATTTCAGCAATCGCCGGCAAAAACTTGCTTTCAACCAGCAGCTTCTTGACCGTCTTGCTCAAAATCCCGTTCGGTATGTCCTTGAGCAGGGAGGCGTATATAGCCTGACGCTGTGCGTCATTTGCCTGCCCATAAGCCCCGAACAGCATGCCCAAAATCTGGGTCCTTTTCTTTTCGTCAAAATCACAGGTCAATGATTTCACCCCTTTCCAGAATCTCAAGCGCCTTTTTGGTGTTACCCACAACGTCATTATGGCGCGCCGCTTTGGGCTTGAATTCCTTGCCATTTTTGATGTTGATGGCCACCCGCTCAACGTACTTAAAGCCTTTTGCATTATTGCGGCCGCCAATCTCAGCAGCCCTGCAAAATATTTCATACCCGACTTCATCGACCAACGATGTGACCAATTCTGCCAGCATAGGTGTCGCAATCGTACCCATATTTCTTTCGTAGCACTCCACCGCTTGCGTGTAGTGGGCCCGTCCACACTCCCTCCGCTCACTGTGTTCCTGGTTAACCTCGCCCGGCAAAATGGGTTGCTCGCGCGCGCATCCCTCATCATCCTCTTGAATAGGGGTTTGAATAGGGGATTGAATAGGTATTGTCGTACCATTTTGGTACACCCCTGTACCATTTTGGTACACCCCTGTACCATTTTGGTACACCCCCTGTACCATTTTGGTACACCCCCTGTACCATTTTGGTACACCCCTGTACCATTTTGGTACACCCCTGTACCATTTTGGT
>CAVKMV010000107.1:0-4740 GCA_963657675.1 Ruminococcus intestinalis | reverse complement strand
ACCAGCCATACATACAACAGATACTTAGAGCTTGCTGGGTCCCATAAATGCGAGGTTTGCGGGGTTAATGTAAGTGCAGAATTCAACTTCTGCCCCTGGTGTGGAGCAGAACAGCCAGAAGAGGAGTAAACACATGGAAGAAACACCGATAGAGAGCACCAAAGACCAGTTGCAGGCGGCAACTGATATGGTCAACAGCTACGTGCGGCGTATAACGCACCTGCACAGTGAGATAAAAAAGCGTGATAATTGCATTGAAGAAATGGAGCAGGAACTGGCGGCAAAGGATGAAATAATCCGTAAATTAACAATTAAATTGTCAGAACATAGAGCATTATAGATAGGAGATAAAAAATGGAGCTTGAAAAAGCGTTAAAACTGGTACGCAAGAATTGCAAAAAGCGTGAATACCATTGCGATGGGTGCCCGTTGTATACAGGCTATGAAGACGACGAAGACCATTTTGCCGGCTGTCTTATGGCTATGGGTACTTGTTGGGATGACACTAACATCATGAAAAGGGTGCTAAAGGGTGTGGAAAAGCTGGCATAGGAGGCAGAAATGGAAAATAAAAACGGAAATGCCGTGATTAGTTGGTTTGAGAGGTTATCATGATACCGCTCAGACCATACCAGCAGGAGCTTGTGGATAATATCCGCAGCGCGCTGGCTGCCGGCAGGCATAGCGTGTGTGCTGTCTTAGGCTGTGGCGGTGGCAAGAGCGTTATCCAGGGCAACATTGCCGCCGCCGCTACGGCCCGTGGTAACCGCGTCCTGTTCATCGTCCACCGCAAGGAGCTGTGCCAGCAGATCAAGGACACGTTTGCAGCGTGTGGCGTGGACTTCTCATTGTGTACCGTGGGAATGGTGCAGACGGTGTGCAGGCGGCTGGCAAAAACAGAAGAGCCCAAGCTGATATTGGTGGATGAAGCACACCACATACTGTCGCAAAGCTATTTATCCATCCTGCAGCATTTTCCTGCCGCTGTCGTGCTGGGGTTCACGGCAACGCCGCAGCGGATGAACGAGGGCGGGCTGGGGGCTGTATTTGAGCAGCTTATAGAATCCGTGAGCACTGAGTGGCTTATAGAACACCACTACCTGGCACCTTATGAATATTACGGCGTACAGCTGGCAGACGCCAGCAGGCTGCACACCAAGCATGGCGATTACGACAAGGCCGAGGTTGAAATACTCATGAACAACAGGGCTATATTCGGGGACGCTGTAAAGAACTGGCTGAAGCTGGCCAAGGGCAAGCAGACCATAGTTTACTGCTCCAGTATCGCTACCAGCGAGGGCACAGCGGCCGCTTTCCGTGAGCAGGGGATAAATGCTATGCACCTGGACGGAACGACGCCACAGCGGGCGCGACAGGCCGTCGTGGAGGGGTTCAGACGTGGCGAGATTACCGTGCTGTGTAACGTGGATTTATTCGGTGAGGGGTTCGACGTACCTGACTGTGAGTGTGTGGTGCTGCTCAGGCCTACAAAGTCACTGACGCTGCACATACAGCAGTCCATGCGCTCCATGCGCATCGCCCCCAATAATCCCGACAAGGTGGCGATCATCCTAGACCATGTGGGAAACTTCACCCGTCACGGCTTGCCGGATGACATCAGGGAATGGACGCTGGAGACAAAAGCGAAGGCGAAAAAATCCGAACCCACCATCAAGCAGTGCCCTAACTGCTTTGCTGTGGTACGCAGCACTGCCAAGGAATGCAACATCTGCCATTATGAATTTAAGGCACAGGAGCGTGAAGAGGCCGAGGTAATCGAGGACGTTATCCTGCAGAAGGTCAGCAGGCTGCCATACAGTAAGTACAATACCTGCAAGACGTGGCAGCAGCTGGAGCTGTTTAGACAGACACACAAGAACGCGAACGGTAAGGCGTACAAATTCGCCTGGATGTTATACAAGGCGGCGGAGCTGGGGATAGCGGTCCCGTCGAGGTATCGCTACATGGCAAGCCGCGCCATGAATGCTAACGAGTATAGGAGGTTGCAATTTGAATGACGGAGCATGAGCTGATGAACGAGATACAGATTGCCGTGTCGGCAGCAGGGCACAAAGTTTTCCGTGTAAACGTGGGAGAGGGCTGGCTTTACCGCCAGCGCCCTAGTGCAGGCACGGTGGAATTTGAAAACGCACGCGCGCGCTGGTTCAAGACTGGCGTACCTGTAGGCTACAGTGATTTGTCCGGCTGCACCAGTAACGGTAAGGCACTTTTTATCGAGGTCAAAACGGCCACAGGCAGGCCGACGGAGCAGCAATGTCTTTTCCTGCTGGCCATGCTGGCGGCGGGTGCCAATGCAGGTATAGCACGCAGCACGGCGGAGGCACTGGCCATCTGCGACATGACGGACGGACACCGTGTGGAGATGGGGACTTACATCCATGAACAGCTGGAAAGAATTCGGCGCAATCGTCAGTGATCCGCGTCCGGACGAAGCAACGGAGCTGTGGAATGAGCTGTTGGGGGCGGCGGCCGACTTTGACGCACAGCTATATGTAAAGCTTATAGGCTTGCGGCTGGCCGGGGCAGAGCTGCTGCCATCGACGCGGTTCCGCTGGCGGCTGGGAATGGCCAATGAGGCCATAGTAAAGGCGCAGGATGTGAAGGCACTGCTTGCGCCGCATACAGAGCTATTGATCAATCTGTTTTTGCATTTAGGGGGTGGGGGAAATCGACACAAAGAAGCTAATCCATGATACCGTAGTCGCAACACTGGCGGCCTGTACGCAGTCACCAAGGCCGCAGGACTGCTACCGTGCTACAGAGCAACGGCTACACGCCTACCCTGTTCTGCTGGACAATATCAAACGTTACAGGCTGGATATCCGTGACCTGCAGAAGGAAAAGGTCACAGGCAAGTCCAAGGACATTACCAGCTGGGGCGGCGGCAGCGGTGTGAGGCTCACGCCGGAGGAACGGCAGCAGGCCAAAATCATGGCCGTGGAGGCTAAAATCGAGCGTGATACGGCAGAGATAGAATGCATTAACAAGGTGCTGCTGCGTCTGGAACGTCTGACAGGCGAGGAGGACGTGGCGTTTATCAAAAAGCTGTACTTTCAGGGGCTGCAGCTGCAGGGGCTGGCCGATGCGGAGGGTGTGTCGCTGGTGTACCAGCAGCGCCGCCGTGGACGCCTGCTCAGGCAGATTGCCGTAATGCTATATGGAGCGGAGGCGTTAAAATGAGATTGCTGTCAGTGTTGGCCAAGGAATTAAACGTGAAACCGGGCGAGAGCTTCAAATTGAAGCCCAAGCATAGAGAGCCGTACCCTGCTGAATACTGCTTTCAGCAGGATGACCTTTTCTTCCGTCCGGGTCCTAACTGCCACTGGACGAGCGTCAGCGGGCAGAGTATGCAGCTGCGTATATTCTTTAATATGCTGCGTGGTTTTGTGGAGGTAGTAAAGCATGAATAAAAACAAGGAATTCCGTTATTTTATTAACCAGGAATTACAGGCAATACAGGAGCTTTTCAAGGTCAAAAACGAGCAATATAGCACGGATGAGCCGTTGGCAAACTTTGTGCGTGGTGCCCAGCTGCAATATGGCTACATGCCCACGGACTACGTCCCCATGTACCGCATGGCTAAAAGCTATCTGAATAAACATATTGCGTTCCTGTACACTCACGATTTTGTGCCCAAGACGGCCGAATCCCTGCGTGACATGGTAGTTTATGGGCTGATTATGTTGTACATGAACGCTAAGCAGAACGGCTGGAAGGCAGGCGACGAAGATGGGCAGAAGTAGCCGCAAACTAAAACGCCGCAATGCGCCGCCGGTGTCGAGCATTAATTTTAACGCCAAATGTGCGGACATAGCTGAGCAGGCTATCTATAAGGTGCTGACCATTGCCGTGGATGTGCTGTGGAACGATTTCGGCAGCCTGCGTAAAAGGAACGAGCGCCTGAAGTTTTTCGCAGATGCGTTCCGCTACAAGCTGGAGCATATCGATGAAGGACCCACCCCGGAGCAGGAGACGGCAATGCGTGCCTTTGAAGACCAGACCAGCTACAGGATAGTTTTCAATAAATAATTCACAAAGGTTTCACAAACTAGTGATTTTTAGCCGTGATTTTTTGTGGTATAATAAAACCGTGGATAAGTGTCGATAAAAATCGGCACTTATTTTGTTTTTAGCAGCGTCTGGCTTTTTAGCCAGGCGCTTTTTTCATGCCTAAGTTGTGGGGCGGCTTTTGCCATTCTCAGCCGTCCCGATGGGCACCAATAAATGACTTGCAATTATTGCAGGAGTGATATAATATGTTCTTAAATCCACTGATTTTGGCAGCGCGTATTTTGGACGGAGTTTTTCCAAAAGATGATAATCCGGAACATTGGGGAACTGTTAACGGCGCCCGTGTACATTACAATTCCCAAGGCGAAATTGATGGCGGCGCAGGTGGAAAGCTGAATAGCAACAGGAGTCTGCTGTCGCCCTTGCAAAAAGCTGCTAATATTATAGAATCGAAGCCCGCAAAAAGAAAAGTACCAAGAATTACCCCGGCAGAACGCGAACGGGTAACCCACGAAATCAGTACATGGTTCCATGGGCGGTTTGATGGTAAGGATGAAGGTTCTATTGCGGTGCGTAATTATCTTTATTTTTTTCACATTAATGAATATGGTGACTATGATATTTATGCTAAATTCCCATTGAAATGAGGATGGAAAAATGGAAGAAAAATTAAAAAAAGTGCTAAGGTCAATGCCTGACTATTATTA
>CAVKMV010000106.1:0-4887 GCA_963657675.1 Ruminococcus intestinalis | reverse complement strand
AAAATATCCCTTCACATCGTAAGTGCGGCAGGTGCGGGCGATATCATGGATATCAAAATTAGTCACAGCACTAGCAATCACCTGCATCCGTTTGTTATAAATAGGATAATGCACCAGCCCCACAAATAAATCAGCCATTTTCTTCATCTCCCTTGGCCGCTTCGGCAGCAAGCTCCGCACGCAGCTCCTCGTAGAACTTTCGCTCTGCCTTCTTCATCTTATAAGGCAGCCGCCCTGTCAGCAGCTCCTTCTGCTCCGCGCTCAGCAGATCCGGACGGATGAAGTAGGTCGCCTTCAGTGACTGCTTCAAGCGCCAGGCCTTAATCAACGCATGGTTGCCGCTGCGCAAAACCTCCGGCACCTGATAGCCTTCAAAGTCGACAGGACGGGTATACTGTGGATATTCCAAAAGACCCGTGCTGAAGGAATCCTCCTCGGCACTTTCGAGCTTGCCCAAAACCCCAGGAAGAAAACGTGAGATGGCATCCATGACGATAATTGCAGGCATTTCGCCACCGGTAAGCACATAATCACCAATAGAAAGCTTCTCATCCACCCAATTAAAAATGCGTTCATCAAAGCCCTCGTAATGGCCGCAGACAAAAATAAAATCCTGCCCGCAGTGCGCATATTCCTCCACCACGCTCTGCTTTAAGGTGCGTCCTCCCGGACACATAGCAATAACACGCGCATCAGGCAGCTGCTCCTTGGCCTTGCGGATAGCGGCCACCATCGGCTCAGGCTTGAGTACCATGCCAGCACCGCCGCCAAAGGGAGCATCGTCTACCGTACGGTGCACGTCATGCGTAAAATCGCGCGGATTTATGCAGCTAACCTCAATGAGTCCTTTAGCTGCAGCACGCTGCAAAATACTGTGGCTGGCAGCCTGCTCTATTTGCTCCGGGAAGAGGGTTACAAACAAAAACTTCATTCTGCCTCTACCCATTCAGGCAGATTTACGACAATGCGTTTTTCTGCCAAATTGATTTCCTTAACGTAAAGCTTAAGCGCAGGCACCAGAATATCCTTGGCACCAGGTACGGCAATGACATAAACATCGTTGCTGCCAGTGGCCAGCGAATCCTTAAAGGTGCCAAGCTGCGTACCCTCTTCGTCATAAACGGGCAGGCCTACCAGATCGGCAACATAGAATTCGCCCTCTTCCAGCTCAGGCAGATCCTTGGCATCAATCTTAACCTCCTGACCGCGCAGCAGCTCAGCCTCGTTCATATTGGTGATTTCAGCGCAGCTTACCAGCACCATACGCTTATGAAAGCGTGCTGCCTTCACGGTCAGCCTGCGTCCGTCCGTCAAAAGCAGATACTTTAAATCTAAAAATTGTTCCGGCTTATCAGTCAGCGGCAATATACGAATATCGCCCCGCACACCGTGCGGAGCGACAATCTTGCCAATAACTATTTGGTTTTCCATGGATTATTCGCGAAAAGCGATAACCTTACCGTCTTCGGTAAGAATTTCTGCGCCCATCAGGGTATCAATGTTGGTGCCTACGGTAATTTCTACAGTACGCTCCAAGGTACCATGACCGATTTCTGCGCCCAGCTCCAGAGCCTCTGCTCTTTTCAGCTTAGCCTCAGCATCCTCTTTGGCAGCAGTACGCTTACTTCTCTCGATGTCAATTTGTTCGCGCAAAGCCGGAAGCACGCTCAAATCGCTGGCAGCCTGATGAAGAGCCTTTTTAGCCTGGAATTCAAACTGCTCCAAATCAAGCTCCATATTTTTTATAGTATTTTGGAGATCTCCAACAATTTTCAACTTTAAGTCTTCAGTAACTTTTGCTTTAACAGCAACGGGAACCCTAACTATCATTTTATCCATAGTTATATACCATCCTCAATCAAATAATTTCGACAATAACCTTAACGTTCTCACGGGTTGCTACTGCTTTCATTACAGTTCTGATAGCTTTGGCAATACGGCCCTGTTTTCCGATAACCTTACCCATATCTTCAGAAGCAACATGGAGGCGAAGCACCGTTGTTGTACCGGTAGTCTCCTCCTCCACTACTACTGCAGAGGGATTATTTACAAGAGACTTGGCCATTACTTCTACCAATTCTTTCATGTAGATCACATCCCTCTAATTATTTTGCTGCTTTAGCCTCAGCAAATTTTTTCATGATACCATCCTTGCTGAACAGGTTTTTAACGGTATCAGTCGGTTGTGCGCCCTTGTTCATCCAGTCGATAGCCTTATCAGCATCGATTTTTACGTTAGCCGGTTGAACGGTGGAATCATAGTAACCGATAGATTCGATGAAACGACCGTCACGCGGGGAACGAGCGTCTGCTACAACAATACGATAGAACGGAGCTTTTTTAGCGCCCATACGTTTTAAACGGATTTTAACTGCCATGTTGATATTCACCTCCTTAAATTAATATCTCACAACATGGAACTTATTATCAATTTATTATCTACCAAACGGCAGCTTGAAGCCACCCTTGGAAGCAAACTTTGCCATACCCTGCATACGCTTCATCATCTTCTTGCTTTCTTCAAAATTCTTCAAAAGCTTGTTGACATCCTGCACACGCATGCCGCAGCCTGCTGCGATACGCTTGCGGCGGCTGCCATTAATGAGGTCAGGGTTACGTCTTTCCTTGGGAGTCATGGAGCGGATAATAGCCTCGATGCGGTCAAATTCCTTTTCGTCCACATTCGCTTCCTTCAGCTTTTGGCTGATGCCGCCCATGCCTGGGATAAGACCTAATATAGTATCTAAAGAGCCAAGCTTCTTTACCTGCTGCATCTGGTCCAGGAACTGCTCTAAGGTGAACTCATCCTTGCGCAGCTTCTTTTCCATCTCCAATGCCTTGGCCAAGTCTGTAGTCGACTGGATTTTTTCCACCAGCGTCAGGATATCACCCATACCCAGGATACGCGAAGCCATACGGTCGGGATGGAAGGGCTCCAGGGCATCCAGCTTTTCGCCCAAGCCAATCAGCTTTACGGGCTTGCCGGTAACAGCCTTTACAGAAAGCACCGCACCACCGCGGGCATCACCATCAAGCTTAGTGACGATCAGACCGTCAATACCCAGCTCCTTGTCAAAGCTTTCAGCAACAGTGACCGCGTCCTGACCGGTCATAGCATCTACAACCAGCAAAATTTCCTGCGGATGAACAGCGCCCTTGATATTGCGCAGCTCCTCCATCAGCTCTTCATTAATATGTAAACGGCCTGCGGTATCAATAATCACAGTATCACATGCCAGGCTGTGTGCCTTTTCCAATGCCTTTTGGGCAATTTCTACAGGCGAAACCTTATCGCCCATGGTAAACACAGGCACACTCAGCTGCTCGCCCAAAACCTGCAGCTGGGTGATAGCAGCAGGTCGGTAAACGTCGCCTGCGACCAGCAAAGGCTTTTTGTGCTTACGCTTAAGGTAATTCGCCAGCTTGCCAGCCGTGGTGGTTTTACCTGCGCCCTGCAGACCGACCAGCATGATTACTGTCGGCGGTTTAGGCGAAACGGTGAGCTTGCTCTGGGTACCACCCAAAAGCGCTATCAGCTCTTCGTTAACGATTTTAATGATTTGCTGGTGCGGATTCAGACCTTCGCCGATAACCTCGCCTACAGCACGTTCCTTAACCTTAGCTACAAAGTCCTTCACAACCTTGAAGTTAACATCGGCCTCCAAAAGTGCCATGCGCACCTCACGCATCGGCGCCTTCAGATCCTCCTCCGTCAGCTTGCCTGTGCCACGGAACATCTTTATTGCATTTTGTAATCTTTCAGATAAGCTTTCAAATGCCATTTAATTTACCTACCTTCGCCGCTAAGCTCCTCTAAAATGCTCACGGCCTCGTCTCTTGTAGCATCACTGCCGGTGCGCAGCAGCTTTAGTGCCAGCTGCAGCCTCTGCTGCAACAGCTCCTGCCCTGCCAACACCTTGAGCGATGCCTCATAACGCTCCAATAACTGTTCGACACGCTTGAGCAGATCATGGACAGCCTGACGTGAAACGCCCAACTCCTCCGAAATCTCACTCAGGGACAGGTCATCATAGAAGTAAAGCCCCAGACACTGCCTTTGCTTAGCCGTCAAAAGACTGCCATAGATATCAAAGAGTCTGCCTAAGCGCATTCTCTGCTCAAAGATTTCATCTGCTGACATTTTTATCCCTCGCGCAATTTAGTCGACTATGTAAGTATAATGCATAAAAGATTGCTTGTCAAGTATTTTTACTTGTCAACGTTATAATTTTTCTACTGTCATCCAACAAAAACCCCGAACCTCATCAGATATGAGATTCAGGGTTTTTTTGCTAGCAATCATTAATCAAAGCTTTTGTAGATGCCTTCCTCGCGGCGTTTGCTTGCCGTTTTGGAGATATACGTGCCATTGACAAAATTTGTGAATTTCTTTTTAGTCAAAATCTGCTTGATGTAATCCAGATGCGGACACGGCGGCTTGTGCGAATTGTCGGATACCATGCAGGTGGAAAAATGAATAATAACCTCCTGCCCGTCCTCTTTGAAGCGGCGCAGACGCTTAGCCAGGTTTTCAAGCTTAACGGTGAGCGCGCCGCCGCAGCAGCCGCCACAGGTAAAGCTCATGTAATGCGTGTCGGCGTCATAATCAGCAAACTTACCCTCGCGGCTGTAAAAGGCATGGGTGCAGTTGTACCCACTGCAACGCTGCTGCACAGTGTCGCATTGGATGATAACTACCAGCCTGCTCATTTTACCAGGCCTGCCTCTTTGAGCACTGCGTCCAGCTTAGCCTCAGCTGCCGCAGTCAACGGCGTAAGCGGCAGACGCGGAGCACCTGCGTTAATGCCCGTAACCTTAGTTACTGCAGCCTTGATGGGAATCGGGTTGCTTTCGATGAACATAACCTTAGCCTGCGGCACCATAATT
>CAVKMV010000105.1:0-5397 GCA_963657675.1 Ruminococcus intestinalis | reverse complement strand
ATTAAGGATAGTTTGTTGTTGTATCATGGATTTCCCTCCCTTGCCGGACTAATTCTTCGGCAATAATTATTTAGCACGCTCTAAGATTTCAATAACGCGCCAGCATTTATCTTTAGACAGCGGACGGGTCTGCATAATTTGCACTACGTCGCCGATATGTGCTTCGTTATTTTCATCATGAGCTTTGAATTTAATAGTATGTTGTACGCCTTTTTTGTACAGCGGATGCTGAACGAAACGTTCTACTGCAACTACGACAGTTTTCTGCATTTTATCGCTGACAACTTTACCAATACGGGTAACACGTGCGTTTCTTTCTTCAGTCACGACTGTTTCCTCCTTGTTATACTTCAAAACAGTTAAGCCTTGAGCTCACGTTCACGCTGGATTGTTTTGATACGGGCAATGGACTTCTTAACCTCACGGATTTTCATCGGGTTTTCACATTGACCGGTTGCCATTTGAAAACGCAGATTGAAGAGCTCTTCTTTCAACTCTGCCAACTTGGTGTCTAAATCAGCAGCAGACAATTCACGAATTTCTGTTGTTTTCATTAAGCTTCACCACCCTTTTCTTGTGCGGCAGCTTCAGCTTCCTGTTGAGCGCGGGTTACAAATTTGCATTTGATAGGCAATTTGTGGCTTGCAAGACGCATTGCTTCCTTAGCAACTTCCTCGCTTACGCCGTTCATTTCGAACAATACGCGACCAGGTTTAACTACTGCTACCCAGTACTCCGGAGAACCTTTACCAGAACCCATACGGGTTTCAGCCGGTTTTGCTGTAATCGGTTTATCCGGGAAAATTTGAATCCATACTTGGCCGCCACGTTTGATGTAACGGGTCATAGCAATACGGGCTGCCTCAATCTGGCGGTTGGTAATCCAAGCGGGTTCCAATGCTACCAGACCAAAATCGCCATGAGCGATTTTATTACCGCGCATAGCACGGCCAGTCATACGACCTCTATGTTGTTTACGATGTTTAACTCTCTTCGGTAATAACATGTCTGATTATGCCTCCTTTGCCGGAGCAGCTTTAACTGCTTCTTTGCTTTCAGGAAGAACTTCGCCCTTGTAAATCCACACCTTAACGCCGATACGGCCATAAGTGGTATGTGCTTCTGCAGTGCCGTAATCAATATCAGCACGCAGGGTGTGCAGAGGAATGCTGCCTTCACGATAGGATTCGCTGCGGGCAATTTCAGCACCGCCCAGACGACCGCCGCAGGTAATTTTGATACCCTTAGCGCCCATACGCATGGTACGGCCAACGCATTGCTTCATAGCACGGCGGAAAGCGATGCGGCGTTCCAGCTGAGCTGCAATGTTCTCTGCAACCAAGGTTGCGTCCATATCCGGGGTTTTAACTTCTACAATGTTGATATCAATACTGCTTTCGGTCATCTTCTTCAGGTCGGACTTGAGCAGCTCGATATTGCTGCCCTGACGGCCAATTACCATGCCAGGTTTTGCAGTATAGATGGAAATGCGGGCTTTATTGGATGCACGTTCGATTTCTACTTTGGAGATACCGGACAGGAACAGTTTTTCTTTAATGAACTCACGGATTTTAATGTCTTCTAACAAGAATTTCTCATAGTCCTTATCAGCGTACCATTTGGAATCCCAGCCTTTGATAACGCCAACACGGAGACCATGCGGATTAACTTTTTGACCCACTATCTTTTCCCTCCTTCTGACGGGATATTATTTCTCTTTAACTGCTACAGTCACGTGGCTAGAACGTTTCAGAATCTTGAAAGCCTGTCCACGGGAACGAGGATGAATACGTTTCATGGTCGGACCTTGATCTACGAAACAGGAAGATACGATCAGGTTATCCACGTTCATGTCAAAATTGTGCTCTGCATTTGCTACTGCACTTTGCAGAACCTTTTCGATTACCTCAGAACCAACCTTCGGGGTGTGTTTGAGGATCGCGAATGCTTCACCAACGGACTTGCCGCGGATGAGATTAATAACGATGCGCAGTTTGCGCGGCGCAATGCGGACATATCTTGCAATTGCCTTTGCTTCCATGCTGTTGTGCCCCCTTTCCCCTTATTTCAAACCAGTGGTCTTATCTGCGTGACCCTTGTAAGTACGAGTGGGAGCAAATTCTCCCAATTTGTGGCCTACCATATCCTCGGTAATGAATACCGGAACATGTTTGCGTCCGTCATGAACCGCAATGGTGTGACCAACGAAAGACGGAATAATAGTAGAGCTGCGAGACCAGGTCTTCACAACCTTTTTATCATTAGCGGCATTAAGCGCGTCAATTTTTTTCAAAAGACTTGCATGGACGAAAGGTCCTTTTTTAACTGATCTGGACACTAGGTTAGCCTCCTTTCCTTATCCTGTTCTATTATTTGGTTCTACGTTTCAGAATTAACTTAGTAGAAGCTTTCTTCTCTCTGCGGGTACGGGTACCGAATGCGCACTTACCCCAAGGAGTAACAGGACGCTTACGACCAACGGGGGAGTGACCTTCACCACCACCATGCGGATGGTCGTTAGGATTCATTACAACGCCGCGGTTAGCAGGACGGATACCCAGCCAACGGCTGCGGCCGGCCTTACCGATGCAGATGTTTTCAGCGTCAATGTTACCAACCTGGCCGATGGTTGCACGGCAGTTGATATGTACCTTGCGGATTTCGCCGGAAGGAAGACGCAGCAGGGCGTAGTCGCCTTCTTTAGCCATCAGCTGAGCGCTGGTACCAGCACTGCGGGCCATTTGGGCACCCTTGCCAATCTTCATTTCTACATTGTGTACGGTAGTACCAAGAGGAATGTTTTTCAGCGGCAGGCAGTTACCAATCTTGATATCTGCGTCAGGACCGCTTACGATGGTATCGCCTACTTTTAAATCAAGCGGAGCGATGATGTAACGTTTTTCGCCGTCTGCGTAGTTAACCAGGGCGATACGTGCGTTACGGTTAGGATCGTATTCGATGGTAGCAACCTTAGCCGGAATACCGTCTTTGGTGCGTTTGAAATCGATGATACGATATTGTCTCTTATGGCCGCCGCCCTGATGACGGACAGTCATTTTACCGGTATTATTACGGCCTGCATGTCTGGTTAATTTTTCAACAAGCGGGCGGTAGGGCTTATCAGTCGTAATCTCTTCGAAGGCAGACACAGTAATAAAGCGTCTGGAAGGAGAATACGGATTAAAGCTTTTAATAGCCATTTAATTTTACCTCCTATACGTCAATTACATTCCTTCGAAAAGGGGAATCGTATTGCCTTCAGCAAGCTTCACGATAGCTTTCTTATAATCGGAACGTTTGCCAACATATTTACCCATGCGTTTGGTTTTGCCCAGTACGCGGATAGTGTTTACACTCAATACCTTTACGCCGAAAACTGCTTCGACAGCTTGGCGGATTTCAACTTTGTTAGCCTCCAGGGGAACCTGGAAGGTGTATTTGTTCTCCTGCATCATTTGGGAAGTTTTCTCAGTGATGATAGGACGAATCAGTAAATCGCGAGGATTAGCAGCCATTATGCGAGCACCTCCTCAATTTTTTCTACAACATCTTTGGCAAGGAATACTTTCTTGCTGTTCAGGATATCAAAGCAGTTCAGGCCCATGTTGGTGATGGCGGTTACTTTCGGCATGTTGCGGGCAGAAAGTGCAACGTTTTCGTTGGAACCATCAGTGATGAGCAGAGCTTTTTTGTCAGCAGCTTCGAAAGCGTTCAGCAAGGAAGCTACTTGTTTGGTTTTCGGAGCATCAAAGGCCAGGCCTTCAACTACTACCAGTTCACCGGCTGCAACTTTGGCAGACAGTGCGCAGCACAGGGCTAAACGACGAGCCTTGCGGGGCATCTTCTTTGCATAGCTGCGGGGTTGGGGACCAAAGGTGGTACCACCGCCAACCCATACAGGAGAACGGTTGGAACCAGAACGGGCACGGCCGGTGCCTTTTTGTTTCCAGGGTTTGCGACCGCCACCGCGAACAAGGCCGCGGGTTTTAGTAGCGGAGGTTCCTTGACGTTGGTTAGCCAGCTGCATTACGATTGCTTGATGTACTACAGCTTCGTTGAATTCAACGCCAAATACGGAATCATTTAATTCTATTTCACCGGTTTGTGCACCGGAAAGATCATATACTGATAACTTCGGCATTAGAAGCATCCTCCTTTCTTTCGCTTATCTTATTTCTTGTTCGGTTTTACGGTTTCCTTCAGTACTACGTAAGAACCGGTAGCACCAGGGATAGCACCTTTAACCAGGATAAGATTACGTTCTGCGTCTACTCTGGCAATAGTCAGACGTTGAACAGTAACGTTTGCATTGCCCATACGGCCAGGCAGTTTTTTGCCTTTGATTACACGGCCGCCAGGACCGGAATGCATGGGGCCCATAGAACCAGGCTCACGGTGAGATTTAGAACCGTGCTTCATAGGTCCGCGAGAGAAATTGTGGCGCTTAATAGTGCCTGCAAAGCCTTTGCCGCGGGAAACGCCGCTTGCGTCAATCAATTCGCCTGCAGCAAAAATATCAGCAGCGATTTTGTCGCCTACTGCATATTCGGAAGGAGCAGCCAGACGCAGCTCTCTGACAAATTTAACCGGTGCTACACCAGCTTTGTCAAAATGGCCTTTCATCGGTTTGGTGGTATGTTTTTCTTTGATTTCACCAAAACCAAGTTGAACAGCATTATAACCGTCTGTTTCTTCGGTTTTGTTTTGAAGTACAACGCAGGGGCCTGCTTCTACAACAGTTACAGGAATCAGTCTGCCATCAGCTTCAAAAATTTGGGTCATGCCCAGTTTTTTGCCTAAGATACCTTTAGCCATTATTGCACCTCCTCCTTACAGTTTAATTTCAATATCTACGCCAGCAGGCAGATCAAGACGCATCAGAGCATCTACAGTCTTGCTAGTAGGTTCCAGAATGTCTACCAGACGTTTGTGAGTACGCATTTCAAACTGCTCACGGGAGTCTTTGTTTACATGCGGGGAACGCAGAATGGTGTAAATGTTTTTCTCTGTAGGAAGGGGAATCGGACCGGAAACTTGCGCGCCGGTACGTTTTGCAGTTTCTACAATCTTAGAAGCACTTTGGTCAAGTGCCTTGTGATCATACGCTTTGAGGCGTATTCTAATCTTTTGAGACTTAGCCATTAAAAAATATCCTCCTAAATTCGCCCAGTTTCTATGAACGGACATACTCCGTGAAAATCTCCCTGTCTAACAGGCAAGCAACCTTTCACATCATCGCAGGGCCATACCAACAAACATAAGAATAGAGGGGGAATGTAGCCCCCCTCATATTCCAGGGATCTAACTGAAATTATTTATCTTCTACTTCGGAAACAACGCCAGCGCCAACGGTACGGCCGCCTTCACGGATAGCGAAACGCAGACCTTTTTCGATAG
>CAVKMV010000104.1:0-5630 GCA_963657675.1 Ruminococcus intestinalis | reverse complement strand
TATCCAGGCTGGAAAACTGCTGCTCAATCTGCGCTCTTGCTTCAGAATCACGCATCTGCTTTTGCTGCATATATTCCCGCAATATTCTTTCATAAAGCTCCGAATTACGCAGCCTACGCAGCAGCTTATCAATATTTGCTATGTAAGCAGGTATAAGACCGCTTTTCTTGATAAAAAAGTAATCATTAAAGAAGCGCTGCAAAAGCTCATCCTTAATCAAAAACTGCCCAAAGCTGTTAGCATCGTTCATACGCAGTACGGCACGCATAATTTCGCGGATGCTTTCCTTGAGGACTAAAAGCTCATTTCTTAAATCCTCTTTATTTTCCCACAACGGCAATAGCACGTTGGTATATGGCCTTATAGCACGCACGCTATCCTTTTCTAGTGCGGACTTCAAAATCTCGTACATAGAAAAAATATGATTAGTAATTGCGCCGTTGGCATCTGTACTAAAAATTCTGTTAATAGCGTCAATCAGCTTGCGGCAATAGGCTGTAACGGAAGCAAGGTTATCGCCGCTACGACCAATCTCCTGCTGCACCAGCCAGCCACAGCTACGGAAATAACGCAAAATAGCACCGGCATTATCCTGTGGAGAACGATTGGCGCTAATTTCATCGCCGATATTTTCCGCTTCCAGCGCGATTTGCGTATTCTGCAAGTATAAAATTATCACCTGCCTGGCATCTGCTTCATAAAGCTCCGACACAAAACGGGACCTTTCCAGCAGAGCATTAATGCAGGCCAAATACACCTCACGGTTCCTGCAGCAAAATGGATTAAAAAACTTCTCATTCACTTCGTTAAATACGCTCATAAGCATTCCTACTTCATATTTTAGTATAGCGTCCGGCCATCTGCCAGGCTTTAAGCAGAGATTTTTGATATACAGGAAAAAGACTACATCTCCTTTGAATGTGCAAACCACTTTCTCTCCGCCGGGCTATATACCTTGATTCTAACATCGTAGTATACAAATGGCAAGGAATTTTGTACTATGGCACAAGGAGCTTCTACGCCAGACCTACGAACGTTACTCAAAGCTGTACTCCTAAAATTGCATAAAAAAAGAGACTGCCGGCACAGTCTCATCTGCACTGCTCCCCGCCTGACAGGCAGGGAGCAGTCTATTTTTGTGCGACAGTCTCTTTTTCTTTTTTACAGCTTAGCGTCATATTCTGCCTGCTTGAAGCCCACAAGCACGCCGCCGTCATAAATGAGCAGCGGACGCTTCACCAGCATCCCGTCTGTAGCCAAAAGCTCCAGCTGCTCCTCCTCGCTCATCGTAGGCAGCTTGTCCTTCAGCCCCAGCTGCTTGTACAAATTGCCGCTGGTGTTAAAGAAGCGCTTCAAGGGCAGACCGCTGGCAGCATACCATGTGCGCAGCTCGTCTGCCGTCGGATTGGCGGTCTTGATATCACGCACTGCAAATTCTAGCCCCTTGGCCTTCAGGTACTGCTCCGCCTTTTTGCAGGTAGAGCACTTTGGATAGCATACAAATAGCATTTTCTGCACCTCCATTTATTGCAGCTGCCGGCGCAGATAAGCCTCTGCCGCCTTCAGCTGTACGTCACTGGTTGCGTTTTCGGGCAGCTCCACCTTCTCGTCAGGCTCAATGCCAACATTGTGGATGGATACGCCGGAGGGAGTATAATATTTGGCAACAGTGATTTTAACCGCCGTGCCGCTGTCTAAGCGGTAAACAGTCTGCACGCTACCCTTGCCAAAGGTTTTGACGCCAAACAGCCTGCCGCTCTTGGTATCCTTAATAGCGCCGGCCACAATTTCGCTGGCACTGGCGCTGCCGTGGTCCACCAGCACTGCCAACGGATATTTTACCTTCTCAAGGCTGGAGGTTTCCTCATACTTGTTGCCATTTTTATCTACTACGGAGACAATCGGTCCCTTTGGCACCAGCATGCCTGCAACCTCCACGCCGGCGTCAAACACGCCGCCAGGGTTGCCGCGCAAATCCAAAATCAGGGCCTGCATTCTCTGCTGCTCCAGCTCCTCATATTTTTTCCTGAAGTCCGCGCCTGTATTTTCATTAAACACAGCTATGCGGATATAACCGATTTTGCTGTTTGGCAGCAGTTGTCCACCAACAGACGGATTTTTGATTTCAGCACGCATGACGCGCACCCTGCGCAGCGCGCCATCCTTACCCTTAAGCTCCAGCTCCACCTCCGTGCCCTGTTTGCCGCGGATTTTGTTGGCCACCTGGTCCATATTCATATCGCGCGTAGGCTTGTCATCAATGGCCGTAATGATATCACCGCTCTTAATGCCGGCCTTGGCACCGGGGTTATCCTCTAACGCCGAAATGACTACATAATCATTGCCACGCTTACCAAAAACGATGCCGATGCCGCCAAAGCTGCCACCGGTCATCTCGCTCAGCTGCTGGTAATCCTTGCTGTTCAGGTACACAGTATAAGGGTCGCCAACTGCTTCCACCATACCCTTAATCGCACCGTCAAACAGCTGGTGGTTGTCCACCTCACCATTATAATTATGCTTCAATAAATTCATTGTGCGCAAAAAACGCACCGATTCAGAGGCACTGCCAGTCAACCTGTTCAGCAGTACAGCCTCAGTTACCACAACCGCGGCCGTCGTCAGCACTGCTGTCACCAGGCAGCAGGCTGCTATCTGCCAGCTTCTTTTTCCAAACACTTTTCCTGCCTCCGTTTTTTCTTATGGCAAATAATTCAGCGGCTCTGTCAGCTCACCGTGCAGGCGCACCTCAAAATGACAGTGCGGACCAGTAGAATAGCCGGTGCTGCCGGCATAGGCTATAACTGTTCCCTTAGCGACGTACTGCCCCTCATTCACGTTAAGCGCCGAATTATGTCCGTACAGGGTTACCAGACCGCCGCCATGGTCAACCATCACGCAGTTGCCATAGCCGCCCAGCCAGCCGCTATAGACAACCGTGCCGCTGTCGGCAGCATGGATTGGCGTACCTGTATCGACCGCGATATCCATACCGCTGTGATACTTAGTCGTGCCAAAAATAGGATGCGTGCGCCAGCCATAATACGAGGTGATGGGTCCTGTGCAGGGCCACATAAACTGGCCCGTGCCGCCGCCACCTGCCGGTGCCGGCGCTTCAGCAGCAGCACCCGCAGCAGCTGCCGCACCGCCACCGCTTTCGATATTACGCAGCATGGCCGCGATATTTTCTGAAACCGCCAGCAGCCTGTCATATTCCTCCTGGCTGGACTGCTCGTCCTCCTGCGCCTTATAGAGCATTTGGGCACGCTGCTCGCGCAGCTTATCCACCCTGGACTTTTTGACAGCCAGCTCGGCCTGCATGGCCTTAATTTCCTTCATTTCGGCTGCAAGCTGGGCCTTGCGGTTATTAATTTCCTCTGCATCACGCTTCAGCTGGTCCAGCATAGCCAGATCACCGGCTATAATTTTTTGTAGCAAATACATACGCGAGGAAAAATCACTAAAATCCTTGGCGCCCAAAAGCACATCCAGGTAATTTATCTGGCCGTTGATATAGATATCACGCAAGCGTCTGCGGTAGATGTGCATGCGTTGATCAACCTGCTTTTGCTTTTTTTCCAGCTGCGCCTGGTTTTCATTAATTTGCACCTGCAGCTTACTGCTTTTGGCCTGCAGCTCATTGGCCTGCGCCTGCAGGGCGTACAGACTGCTCATAACCTCCTGCAGCTGCGCGTTGGCAGCGTCTGCCTTCTGACGTGCCTGCTCCTTGCGCTGCTGCATTTGCTGCATCTGCTGCTTAACATCGTTGAGCTCCGCCTGTTTATCACCAGCAGCATCAGCAAAGCCTAAGGCCGCATATAGCGGCAGCACTGCCAGCCATAGGGGCAGGACTATGCCGACAAGCTTTTTTCTTTCCATCGACCGCACCTGCCTTATACACGCAAAAATTTACGCAGGGAAATGTAGCTTCCCAATGCGCCAATGCCTGTGCCCGCAACCAACAGCACCAGCGTTACGTAAAACAGCAGCGGCGAAGCCGGCAGCAGCGGCAAAAAGGCCAGTGTCGCATGTATCTTCTCCAGCAGGGCGGCATAAATGCTGTTAATGCAAAGGGAAGCAAGCACTGCGCCGAAAAAGCCCAGCGTCATGCCCTCCAGCAAAAACGGCCAGCGGATAAACCAGTCCGTCGCGCCTACATACTTCATAATAATAACCTCCTTGCGGCGTGCAAACACCGTCAGGCGGATGGTATTAGAGATAATGAAGAGTGTCGCCATAGCCAAAAAGATTACCAGCACAATGCCACCAAAGCGCAGGATTTTGGTGAGCGAAAACAGATGCTCCACCACCTCCTGACCGAACTTGGCCGATTCCACCTTGGGAATCTGGCTGATGGACGGAGTGATTACCTTAATACGCTCGGGGCTGTCCACCTGCAGCTCAAAAGAATTGGGGAAGGGATTATCCTTGCCCAGGCTGTTGAGCAGCTGCTCCTGGTCACCCAAGCGCTCCTTAAAGCGTGCCAATGCCTGCTGCTTGTTGATGGCAGTCACCTTGACCACACCCGGAAGCTTTTTCAGCTTAGCCTCCACCTGCTTCAGCTCGTCTGCCGAGGCATCATCCTGCATATAAACAGAAACCTGCACCTGGCTTTCCAGATATTTTGCCAGATTATTGGTGTTGAGGAAGATGAGCAAAAACATTCCCAGCACCAGCAGAGACACCGCGACGGTTGAAATGGACGCAAAGCTCATAAAGCCATTGCGGCGGATGGATTTGTAGGTTTCCTTAATAAAATATTCCTTGGTACTAAAGCTCATAGCCATATACCCCGCTTGCCTCGTCACGCACGATGTGGCCATTTTCTATCGCGATAACACGCTTGCCCATAGCGTCAACAATATCCTTGTCATGGGTTGCCATAACTATCGTTGTGCCGGTGGCGTTTATTTCCTTAAATATTTCCATTATGTCCCAGCTTGTTTCCGGGTCCAGGTTACCTGTGGGCTCGTCAGCGATAACCATAATGGGGTCGTTGACAATGGCACGGGCAATGGCTATGCGCTGCTGCTCGCCACCGCTAAGCTCGTTGGGATAGGCGGTGGAACGGTGCCGCAGGCCTACAAGGTCCAAAACATTGAGCACACGACGCTTAATTTTGCGGCGTGGTGTTTCGATAACCTGCATAGCAAAGGCCACGTTTTCGTAGACAGTGCGGTCAGGCAGCAGGCGGTAATCCTGAAAGATTATGCCCAACTGACGCCGCAGGTAGGGAATCTCTTTTGGGGTGAGGGCTAAAATATCCACACCATTAACAAAAATGCTGCCCGTAGTAGGCAAAACCTCACGGAACAGCATTTTGATAAAGGTAGATTTACCAGCGCCGCTTGGTCCTACAACGAAGACAAATTCGCCTGGCCCGATATGTATGTTGACGTCCTGCAAGGCCTGTGACCCGCTGGGGTACACCTTGCTTACATCATTCATTTTCAGCACTACCTTCAATCTCCTCTCAATTCAACAACTCAAAGGCCTCTTTAGCATTCAAAAGAGCCTTTTCCCGCAGTGTATCCAGCACCCCATGAAAGTCGTTAGCAGGGGACAATGCCTGCCGCGCTGCCTTAACCACCTGCGCAGCCTGCAATGTTTCCACTGCACCTGCGCTGATG
>CAVKMV010000103.1:0-5853 GCA_963657675.1 Ruminococcus intestinalis | reverse complement strand
GATTATATGGTGGATCAGCTATTAATAAATCTATACTTTTATCTGGCAGAAGTTTGCAAACATCAAGCATATTACCAACAATCGTCTTGTCAGTAAGCATGGATAAATCTACTTGCTTTTCTTCAACAGTAATACAACGTTCAAGGAATACCTTTCCTTCACTAATCGAAGTATCAATCGTTTTATTTCTACCAGCTTTCGCCTTGGGCATTTCTCTACTCCTTATCTATTTTACGTTAAATCAGCTGCATAAATATCTCGTATGAAAATTATCTAAATATTTGTCTTGTAATTCTAAGTAATGAATATATCACATAAACAGGCGCATGATGAAAACCACCACCGCGCCGATTGCGGCAAAAACGAGGAAGGTTGGCAGCAAAAAGAAGATTACTGCCACAATACCGCAAAGAATCAAAAACGTCATCAACAGACCGCTGCCGCAGCCAAAGGTGTGCACCTTGATATCAGGCGGCACCTGCCGGTCGTAGCCGCCGCCTGCACTGCCATTATCCGTAACTGCTCCCTGCGCGCGGCCGTCGTCCGCCGTGCCTGCGCCCTCGTCTATCGTCACGCCGTCAAAGGTGTCGCGCTCCTCCGGGCTGAGCACCTGGGCGTCAATCTTAAAGCGGTAGTGGCAGTAAGGACATTCCACTGTACCCTTGTCAACCTCATGTCCACAAAAATCACATTTCATGCTCCTTTTGCCTCCTTTTATTGCAGCAGCATCACCAGTAGACCCTCCTCGTTAATATAACGCGGGTCATGCTCTTCCAGATGCAGCGCCAAATCTATCTTATCCGCCAGCGACTGTACAGCACCCTTGCGTGCGTGGTGACACATCTGCACCACCTGCTCAGGCTTAAAGACATAAACAGCGTTCACCGCCACAAAGTTGCAGATAACGGCAGCCGCCCATTCCTCCTCCCTGTAGCCACGCTTGTCAAAAATCTCCACCGTACCCAGATAGTCGCACAGCATAGTGATCGCCAGACTGACGTCGTAGGCAGAAAAGCTGTTGGCGTACATAATCTGCGGCAGCAGTTCAAAAATACCCGTCGCAGCCGGCGGATAAAACTCCTCCGGCTTGTAATCATGCACCTTGGTGCGGTAATTAAAGCTGCCCAGATGCGCAAAAGCAGCATAAAGCAGTGACGCGTTGCGCACAAAAATCGGGTTGCGGCGGACAAAGTCCTCCCAGCTCAGCTTGCCGCCCTCGCGTACGGCCATCCAGTCCTTTGCCTTTCTCATAACCTCCAGAAAGCGTTTGCGTGCGACCTTGTTCATCAGCATGCCGCGGATAAAATCCATCACCATGGTATTATCATAAAAAATGTGACCCATAAAGACGTAGCCTGCGGTGTCCACATCGTCATCAATCGGCAGCATCAGCCTGTAGGCCTCGCCGCTCAGGATATCACGGCAGCTGTACAGGCCCTCCTCCGTCCTGCCCTCAACCTCAAACAGAACGAGCCTGGCCTGCAAAAGCTCCTTCATTATCTCCATATCCGTAGCTGCATCATTGCAGGCAACAGCCAGATCGTAAAACTCCTGTATAGGCGTTTTATCATTACCCAGCATGCGGTAATCAAACATGAAATAATCCCAGAAGGTGTGCGATTTCTCCTCCTCGCTGCCATTGACTCCCGGCATGCTGCCACCCAAAATGCCGCTGTGCAAAAAGGTAGCACGCTCAATATCACGTTTGTAATCCTCGCGCGAAAAATAACCATGCATTCTTTCCATCGTAGCCTGCAACCGTTCGCCGATATTCAAAAAGACCTTCGTGGGCAAATCCGGTGTCGCATACAGATTATAGCGCTCATATTCAGGCAGAAAGCTGCCATCAGGGGCAATAATCTGCAGCTTATCATCCACAAGCAGCTTCGCCCTGGCCTCCACAGGCGCCTTTTCACCGGTAATGATGCGCCCCCTTTTCAAAAAGGCAAATAGGTCGATCACGACATCCAAAAAGCCGGCAACATTTTCCGCCGTCGCCTCAAAGCCGGACACGTTACGGCAGCACCAGCCGACGCAGTCAATAAAATCCTCGCGCGTCATATCACCCAGGTAGCTGTCAGAATTGCCGACGTAGATGCACAAAATCGTGATATAGTCCCACATCTTTACCAGCTCCTGGTCGCTGGCACCCTGCCACATCTTTATACGCAAAAAATTTTCTGCGTATCTTTGCTCCAGAACAGTATTCCATTCCTCATCCTGTGTATAAAAATCCTCAACCAAATCAAATATGTTAGTTATGTTATTCATTGTATCTCCATTCATCATCGGGGTTTGATGTTGATATTATAACATATTTTTATGGCTAGTTTTAATTTTTTTGCGCAAGGCGCACTGCCTGATACACATCCTGCAGCGCCACCTTCTGTGCACGTGCTATTTTAACGGCGCTGTCGTATTCCACGTAGCAGCGCTCCCCTGCCTCCGTCAGGCACAGCTTTACCTCCACGTCGCCCAGCTCCGTATGCACTACGTCCCTGCGCCGCGGCAAAATATCCCGCTGCATCCGCACGCACCTGATGCCAATCGTCGTGGTTTCAGCAAAGATGATGTCCTCCAGCCTCTGCCTGTCCTCCTCGCGACAAAGCACCGTAAGCTCCCAGGCAGGACGGTTTTTCTTCATATATATCGGCGCGTAATGCACGTCCAGCGCGCCTGCCGCCAGCAGCCGCTGCAGCGTATAGCCCAAAAGCTCACCGCTGGCATCGTCAATATCCGTTTCCAGCCTGCAGATGCTGTCGTGGACGTAACAAGCGTTATTTACAGAGTTTTTTTTTGCGCACTGTCCTCGATCAAAAGCGCACGCAAAATGCTGGGACGCTCATAGCTGCGCTTGCCTGCGCCCAGACCGATGGCCAATATCTTAAACTGCTCCGGCAGCTCGTCGCTGGTTTTGAGGGCGGCGGCAGCAGCAGCACCTGTAGGCGTAACAAATTCGCCCTGCACAGGCAAAAGGCGCACGTTGAAGCCATATTTTTGCATAATATTCGCCGTTGCCGGCACAGGCACAGGCAGCACGCCATGCTGGCAGCGCACGGTGCCGCGTCCCTCGCACAGCTCCGGCACGATGACGCTCCTTACGCCCAGATTATCGGCACACACGGCAATCGCCACAATATCCACGATGGAATCAATGGCCCCCACCTCGTGAAAATGCACGTCCTCCTTGGCCACAGCATGGGCCTTGCCCTCTGCCTCGGCGATGATGTCAAAAATTTTCAGTGCCAGCGCACGTGCCGTCTCCGTCATCTCGGTAGCGTTGATGATGGCAATAACATCCCGCAGCCCGCGGTGCTCGTGCACATGGTGGTGCTCGTGCGGTGCATGCTCATGCTCATGATGATGTTCATGGTCATGGTCATGGTCGTGATGATGGTCGTGCTCATGGCTGTGTTCATGCTCATGTTCATGCTCGTAATGATGTTCGTGGTCGTGGCTGTGCT
Organism: Ruminococcus intestinalis; assembly: GCA_963657675.1. Taxonomy (GTDB): domain Bacteria; phylum Bacillota; class Negativicutes; order Acidaminococcales; family Acidaminococcaceae; genus Phascolarctobacterium_A. The sequence continues at coordinate 2,389 of CAVKMV010000103.1, read as the reverse complement.
CATGCTCGTGATGATGGTCGTGGTCGTGGCTGTGCTCATGCTCATGCTCATGGCTGTGCTCATGCTCATGCTCATGGCTGTGCTCTACCCCTTCACCATGCAAAAATGCCATATCGTGGTCATGGTTTTCATGCTCCGCATCCAAAATCACATCAAAATCGCAGCAGTCCACGCCGGCCTTGCTCACGCGGCTGATATTATAGGCAAAGCCCTTGGCAGGAATGCTGCCTAAGGCCTTCGCCAAAGCGTCCTTATCCGCACCCAAATCCAGTAGGGCTGCCACCAGCATATCACCGCTGATGCCTGCGTTACATTCCAAATATAAGCTTTTCATAATCTTCTCCTTTGCTTATCCGTAAAATTATTTTTCAACGCACGCAATGCCTGAAGCGTGCTTGGCACTTTAATAGCACCTGGTTTATTTGCCTGCAGCCAGCGTCTCGTTCATGCTGCCGGTGCGGTAGCCCTGCAGATCCAAGGCCACATAAGCAAAGCCAAATTCCTGCAGCCTGCTGTAAATAACGGTACGCATATGCCCCTCCACCGCCAGCGGCAGCTGCTCAGGCAGCAGCTCGATACGCGCCAAATCACCATGCACGCGCACACGGAACTGCTTAAAGCCCAGCTCCCACAAAAGCTGCTCCGCCTTATCCACAGCAGCAAGCTTCGCCGCCGTAATGCGCTCACCATATACAAAGCGCGATGCCAGACAGGCAAATGACGGCTTGTCCCAGGTGGGCAGCCCCAGCCTGTGCGACAAAAGGCGGATTTCGGCCTTCGTCAGCTGCGCCGTACGCAGGGGGCTGTGCACCTCAAGCTCGGCCAGCGCCTTGAGCCCTGGACGGTAATCGCCCAAATCGTCCATGTTAGAGCCCTCGCACAGCTGCGCGCCGTTTGCCGCAGCCAGACGCAAAAAATTGCTGAAGAGCGTCTTTTTGCAGATATAGCAGCGCTCCGGCGGATTTTCGGCAAAGCCCGGTACTGCCAGCTCGTCAAAATCAAAATAAAGCTGGCGGATGCCCTGCCTGTGGCAAAACTCCTCTGCCTCCGCCACGTCACGCTTCGGCACCACGCCTGAGCGCGCCGTCACCGCCAGCGCGTCATCCCCCAGCGTCAGGTGCGCCACCTGCAGCAAAAAGGTGGAGTCGACGCCGCCGCTGAAGGCGATGAGAACGCGGCCCAGGCGGCGCAGCTCGTCCTGCAGCAGCTCCAGCTTTTTTTGTGCTGTTGTTTCGTTAGTGTTATACATATTTTTTCCTCCCTAAGTGTGTAAATATGTATCACGGGTCCTATTTCCTAAAATATATTGTAGACTATATGGTCACTTGAAATGAGCAATTATATTATCGCCAAGGCAACATAAAAATTTTATGCGGGCGCATCCAAGAAGCGAGTCCGCAGGACGAAGCTGATTGGCTAATGCGCGCCATGCGATAGCGTCCCAAGAGGCAAGCTCGCCAGAGCGTAGCCAATTGGTTTGACGCGAACCGCTGGAATGAGTGCATGGATTCACAGAAACGAGGGTACGTGGCAAAAAGGTTACGTACTAACAGATTGTACCGAAGTTTCGTTTTGAATCCGCACGAAATTACCGTTAAAAAATTTTTCGTTGCAGGGCGATATATAATTGCGAATATAAAAACCTTAATTTCACTTGCACGCCAATCTGTTAATCTGGGTCGCGATATACCCCGCGCTATACCCATTATCAATATTGACCACGGAAATGCAGTTGGCGCACGAATTTATCATCGTCAGCAGCGCGCTGAGCCCGCCAAAGCTGGCCCCATACCCCACAGACGTAGGCACCGCGATCACAGGATTGCGCACCAGGCCGCCAATAACGCTCGCCAGCGCCCCCTCCATGCCTGCCACCGCCACCACGCAGTTAGCCTGCTGCAAAAGCTCCACCTTATCCAGCAGGCGGTGAATGCCGCTCACGCCCACATCATACAAACGCTCCACCTGCGCGCCAAAAAACTCCGCCGTCTGCGCCGCCTCCTCCGCCACCGGGATATCCGCCGTGCCGGCCGTGCACACCGCCACGCAGCCTGTGCGCTTTTTGCCTGCACGCTCCTGCTTCAGCGTCCGCGCCATGCCGTCATACACAATATCAGGCAGCACCTGCCGCACCAGCTCGTACTGCGCGCGCGTCGCCCGCGTCCCAAACACCTCTCCCTGCTCCTCAAACAGGCGCTTATAAATCTGCACCAAAAACTCATCCGGCTTGTTGGCGCAATACACCACCTCGGCAAAGCCGCTGCGCTGCTCACGCGACGTATCCAGCTTGGCATAACCCAAATCCTCATACGCCCTGCGGTTAAAAAAACGCAGCGCCTCCTCCACAGGCAGCTCACCGCTGCGCACCTGTTCGAGCACACTCCTAGAG
>CAVKMV010000102.1:0-5883 GCA_963657675.1 Ruminococcus intestinalis | reverse complement strand
TAAGCAGGTTTTAAGGTATTAAATTATCGAAGACCCCAAAACTTGACAAAGAACCCTTTTTTGGTGTGCCCGGCTGAGGACGGTGCGTTCTGCTTTTGATTACATAAGTAAAAAGCGTCCTGCCCACGTAGGGCAGAACGCCATAAATTAGCTTAAGCTTATTCTTTTGTGCCTACCTCCCCAGCGATATTTTTTTGCCAAAATGGCTCCCTATGGTGTATAATTGAATATGTATTTGGCTTCTACATCTATTATACAATATTCTTCAACCCTTATGTTGAACAAAAGGTAAATTATTAACTAACTTTATTGTTGTAAGATAAACACGAGTGGAGGAAATGAGCATGAGTGACAAGGAAAAATTAGTTTTGGTGGATGGCGAGATTATGCCGCAGGAGGAGGCCTTTGTTGATGTCAACGACCGTGGCCACAATTTTGGCGATGGCGTTTTTGAAATCGTCCCGGTTTACAACGGCCGTTGCTTTGCCCTTTTGCCGCATATGAACAATTTGTTTGATTCGGTTATCGCCGTCAAGATTCCCGGCGTTTATATGATTGAGGAGCTGGTGGAGTTCCACGAAAGCCTGCTGGCGGCAACCGGCCTGCAGGACTGCGAAATTTATACCCAGGTGACCCGTGGCAGCGGCGAATACACCCTGGCCTATCCGGAGCAGAGCATTCCGCACCTGACGATGTTTGCTGTGCCCGTGGACCGCGATGCGCTGGCCGAAAGGCGCGCCAAGGGTGTGAACGTGATTACGGTGGAGGACGTGCGCTGGGCGCGCTGCGACGTGAACACGCTCAACCGCCTGCCCGAGGTGCTGGCCAAACAGAAGGCCACCATTGGCAACGCCTTTGACGCCCTTTTTGTGCGCGATGGCAAAATCACCGAAAGCACCGAAGCAAGCTTTTTTATCTACAAGGATGGCGTTTTGTGGACGCATCCTGCCAACAACTTCATCCACAAAAACATTACGCGCCGCCTGTTGGTGGAGCGCCTGTCCAAGGATATGGATTTGCAGATTATTGAGCGTGCCTTTGACAAGGATTTTGCCCTCAAGGCAGATGAGGCCTTTATCTGCGGACCGCGCTGCGAGTTTATGCCTGTGACCAAAATCGACCGCGGATTTGTGGCCGGCGGCAAGGTGGGCAGCCTGGTGCCGCAGCTGCAGCAGGCCTATAAGGAATTTGTAGCAAAGGAATGTCCTGCACATCATGAATAACAGGCGTTTGGCGCGCGGGGCCCTGCTCATCGCGCTGGCGCTGGCGCTGCAGTCGCTGCGGCTGGTGCTGCCCCTGCCGCAGCCTGCGGGCACCTTTGTTATTGGCAGCCTGGTGCACATGATGCTGGCACTGACGCTCAAGCTGTGCGGGCTGGGGACGGCGTCGCTTTTGGGCTTTTTGCTGCCGCTGACGGCATATGTGCAGGGGCAGGTGCTGCTGGTGTTTTTAATCCCCGTCATCTGGCTGGGGAATTTGCTGTTTGTGCTTTTGGTGCACTGCTTTACCGGCCAGCGCCGCCTGGTGCTGGTTTTGCCGCCTGTGGCCAAGGCCGTGGTGATGCTGGCTGCCGCCTGGTGCGTGGTGCGCTTTGTGGCCGTGCCTGCGCCCGCAGTGCGCAAAACCGTTTTGTTTGCCATGAGCGTGCCGCAGCTGGTGACGGCGGTGCTGGGAATTTTGCTGGCACGCCAGGTTTTGCTGCGCATCCGCAGGCTGTGAAATACATAACGCTATATATTTGGGCACCTCCGTGCGCGGGGGTGCCTTTTGCTTGCGCAGGCGGCAGTGCGCGCTGGCATCTTGTTTGCACCAGCGCAGGGAGACAGTGAGCCCCTTGGGCGGTGCATAAATATGAGCGGCAGGGCATGAGTGACGGAGAAATGTAAAAAAAATTTTACATCAGCCATAAGTGTAACAATAGTTACATAATTTGTGGGGGGGGAAGTCTCTTTTTCCTAGGCAATAGCTATGAATCGTGCTATAATGGACAAAGTATATTAGTTGCGAATACTGCCAGGTTGTTTAGAGGCTTGGTTGGTGAAAGAGCAAATTTTGTGATGTTTAGGAGGATAAGCTATGAAACATTATACACAGGTCAAGGCAGCAAAGCTGGCTGCCGCAGTGACGCTGGCAGTTATGGGCATGTCCTACGGCGTTGGTGCTGAGGCTGCTGAAACGTCTTGGGGTGAGGAAAATGCGCCCATTTCGTATGCAAAATATGTTGACCAGAAGGCTGCTGAGAAAGAAGAGACTGCTGTTGCTGATACCCAAGGCACAGCTATTTACACTGCTGCCTACAGCAAAAATATCGAAGGCTCCATCAACAGCAAGGATTATGACTTTAGCAAGGGACTGACTGTAACCGGCAATGACAACAAGCTGGGCAAGGGTGAATACCTTGACGATACTACTGTTATCGCTGCTGTTGACGGTGGTGCAGGCGGCGATGTGACCGTTTGGGGCTTGGATGCAAGCGACGATAATACAAAGGATGACACAAAGGCAATTACTGCTGACGCTGCCGGCGCTGATGCTGCAGGCGCAGACGAGAGCGCGCAGGGCGGCCTGAGCAACGCCAAGATCACCGTGGGCAGCATTACTGCGACCGGTGGCGTTGAAACAGCGTATTCTGCAAAAAATGGTGCTGCTGGCTTTAGCTATGAAGGTAAGGCTGCAGCTGCTGCCGGTGATGATGGCAAGGATGGCACAGCTGGCAATGCTACTAGCGGAGCAAATGCTGCTGACGGCCTGAATGCGGCCGCAGGTGGTGCTGGCGGTGCAGCCACTGCCCTGGGCGTTTTGCTGGGCGCTGGCGACAGCGTAATTGTTAACGGTGCTGATTTTACCATTAGTGCAAATGGTGGCGCTGGTGCAACAGGCGGCCAGGGCGGCGCAGGCGGCCAAGGCCAGACAGGTGGCATTGGTGGCGCAGGCGGCAATGGCAGTGACGGCGCTGCAGGTGCTGATGGAACAGGTACAGCTATTGACGTTAGAAATGCCGGCAACGGTGGCGCAGGTGGCAACGGTAGCTATGGCGGTAACGGTGGCCTTGGCGGTAACGGCGGCAACGGCGGCAATGGTGCCGCAGGTGGCAACGGTGGCGCTGCCGAGGCAGGCTTTTTGGCAGCAGGCGGCAGCAGCAATTTGACCGTTGAGGTTGGTGCTGTGACCGTTACTGCAACAGGCGGCAAGGGCGGCACTGGCGGTGCAGGCGGACTTGGTGGCCGTGGTGGTGACGGCGGCGCAGGCGGCAACGGCGGCAACGGCGGCAACGGCGGCGACGGTGGCAACGGCTATAATGGTAAGGATGTTGACTTGGAGACTAGTACACATGCGTATAACGCCGAGGGTCATGATGAAAAGAGTCAATATAAACCTACAGGCACTGACGATCATGTTGTATGGCGTATAAGTGACGGTGCTACAAGTGGCGGTAATGCAGGCAATGGCGGCAACGGTGGCAGCGGTAGCTATGGTGGTCAGGGCGGCCAGGGTGGCGCAGGCGGCCAAGGCGGTGATGGTGCTGACGGTGGCAACGGTGGCGATGCTGTTGCCAGCGGCATGGCGTTTAATGACGCTGCCAATTTGAATGTGAAGGCAGACAGCCTGACTGTTACTGCAACCGCAGGCAATGGCGGTGACGGTGGCAACGGCGGTGGCGGCGGCCGTGGTGGTAACGGCGGCGCTGGTGGCCAAGGCGGCAACGGTGGTGCATTTGGCACTGCTGGCGAGGTAGGTACAGGCGGTACTACTTACGATGCTACAGATACAAGCATGACAGAAGGTTATATCAGAGATAGTGGAGTGTCTGATCATCTTTATAAAATCTGGTACTTTAGTGATAAGACGGCAAGAAAACTGGCTAATGGTGCTGTAGGCAGTGCTGGTGATGGCGGTGTAGGCGGCGTTGGCGGCAAGGGTGGCACTGCTGGTGCCGGTGGCAATGGTGGTGCCGGCGGTAACGGTGGCAATGGCGGCAGTGCCGAAGCGCACGGCCTGGAGCTGACCAGCTCCAATGGCGTGGCAGTTGATATTGCTACTATTGAGGCTATTGCTAACGGCGGTGTTGGCGGCCAGGTTGGCAAGGGCGGTACTCTTACAGCTGCTGGCAACGGCAGTGCTGGCGCAGGCGGTTATGGTGGCTATGCGTACGACGCAAATGCAACGGATCACAAGGGTACGCAGGCAGCTAATGGCGATAGTGGCGATGCTTCTACTGCAATTCCGGTCGCTGGTGCTGCAGGCACGGTTGCAGGCAATGGCGGCAATGCCAAGGCCAGCGCTGTGGAAGTTGACAAGACTACCGGCACGCTGAAAACCACGGTCATCCGCGCAGCTGCAACCGCAGGCGACGGTGCAGCGTATGCTGCAGACAGGCCCGTAGTTGGCATAAGCGGCAAGCTGGCACTGGCCCAGGCTGTGCAGTTTGCAGGCAGCACGCTGGACGTAGCAAGTGATGCAGGCCTGACCATCAGCGCGCTTGCAAACAACGCCAGCGGTGCAGGCTATGAAGACGACAGCGAGGACGAAGTAGCTCCCGATACTGTAGTAGCAGCTGTTGCTGCTACAGATGAAGACGAAAAGGGTGGCAACATCGCTGTCGCAGTGCAGGAGTCTAATAGCGACATCACCTACAATGTTAAAGGTGCTTTGGCAGTGACTGCCGAGGCTGCTGCTAACGAAAGTGCTGCTGCCAGTGATGCCAAGGCTTTGGGTATGTACTTATCTAAAGGTACAACTGCTATCACTGCTGATAGCGTGGCTATTTTGGCAAGCAGCAAGGCTGTTGGTAATGCAGACAGCACTGCAGCAGGCATTGAGCTGGAAAACCATAAGCTGGATATTAAGACTGACAAAGCTGTGAATATTAAAGCCGAGGCAGGCTTAACAGCTGAGGACGCAAACGCACTTGGCCAGGCAACCGGTATCCGTGCCGTTGAAGAATCGGAAATCAACATTGTTACCAGTGGCGCCTTTAGTGTAGAGGCTAAAAACAACGCTGTTTATAGTGGCACAGATAAGGAGAAGACCTTTGCTATCGGTATTGATTTGCATGATAGCGATTTAACTATTACTGCTGCCAACGGTATTGGCATTTCTGCTGCAAATATCGATACTAATGGCGATGAGTATTCCCTGAAGGCTGATAATTCCACTATCACCCTGAGCGGTGGAGATAAGGGAGAAGACGGCAAAATAAGCTTTGGCGGACAGGTAGCAATAAAAGGTGAATCTGAGCTGTATCTGTGGAATGATACCGAAGTAATGGATAGCAAAGCAAGCAAGGGCTCGTTGTCTGTAGACAGCTCTGTACTATACTTGGAGAAGAACGCTAGGAAACTGGCTGCTGTACAGGACGTAACCTTCAAGAATAGCGAAATCCACTTCTATGATGACGAGGACGATAACGAAAAATATTTGGGCTTCGTCAACAATGAGGGCAATAAAGACTTCCGCAATATCGCAGTTGGCAACGACCTGATTCTGGGCGGCGACAACAGCCTTTACATCCGCACCAACAGCCTTGCAGGCGACGTGGGCGACCGCATTGAGCTTATCGGTGAAGATGGCAATGGCAAGGTTAAGGCTGCAGTTGAGTCTGCAGTTGGTAATGAGGTTGAGCCCGCAGGCACTGTTGCTGACACCACTGTCAACATCAGCGTCTTTGACGAGGGCATGAAGATTGGCTACAACGGCACCAAGGACGGCGCAGGCTGGACCAAGGACGCAGACGGCAATGCTGTCTTTGACGGCAAGGGCTTTGGCGACGACGCAGACGGTGCTATTACCGTAATTGCTGTATCTGCTACTGAGGAGCAAAAGCCTACTTCTAAAACTGTAGTTACCAATGATGAGCCAGTGCCTGGTGCTGAGGCTGCAGCT
>CAVKMV010000101.1:0-5897 GCA_963657675.1 Ruminococcus intestinalis | reverse complement strand
AGGTGGTGAAGCGCTTGAGGGAGATATCCAGATACACCCTTACGCCTTCGTTGATGCCAAAGGGGCAGACGCCGCCAATGGCGTGGCCGATTAAGGGTTCTACCTCCTCGGCAGCGAGCATTTTGGCCTTGCAGCCAAAGAAGTGTTTGAATTTAGCATTGTCAACCTTGGCATCACCAGCAGTAACGATGAGGATAACGCTGTCATCATTTAGCTTAAAGGAAAGCGTTTTAGCGATACGGGCAGGCTCACAGCCTGCGGCCTGGGCTGCCAGCTCCACTGTGGCGCTGGAGGTGGCAAACTCCAGGATGCGCTCATCAGCGGCAAATTGGTGCAGATAGCTACGCACCTTTTCTATAGACATATTAAATAACCTCCTTGATGTAATCAGTGCAGGCCTCAATTTCCTGCACCTGGCAATCAGCAAGTCTGCCTGCGTCGCAGGCAGCGGCCAAATCTGGATTAATGGGCAGACGTGCCAGCACCTTCAGACCATATTCCGAAGCTGTTTGCTCAATATGGCTGGGACCGAAGATTTCGTAATTCTTGCCGTTATCAGGGCAGTGAAAGTAAGAATAATTTTCTACCAGTCCTAGGATGGGGACATTCATCATTTGGGCCATCTTTACAGCCTTGCCAACAATCATCGCCACCAGCTCCTGGGGCGAGGTAACAATGATGATACCGTCTACAGGCAGCGATTGGAAAACCGTCAACGGTACGTCTCCTGTCCCTGGTGGCATATCCACAAACATGTAATCAATATTGGTCCATACGGCATCCGTCCAAAATTGCTTAACCATGCCTGCCAGGAGCGGACCGCGCCAAAGAACGGGGTCGCTGTCGCTTTTAAGGAACATATTGGCCGAAAGCACCTCCAAGCCACAGGGAGCGGTTTGCGGCAGCAGGCCGAATTCGCAGGACTGCGCTTTGCCGCTGACGCCAAGATTGCGTGCCATAGAAGGACCGGTTATATCAGCATCCAAAACAGCGCAGCGTTTGCCGCGGCGTTGCATACTTGCAGCTAAAAGACCGGTTATAAGCGATTTGCCCACGCCACCCTTGCCACTGACGATGGCAATGACCTTGTCCACGCTGCTGTGAGCACCAAGCTGCGCACGCAGGCTGGCGGTCTGCTTTGCTGCACTGCCGGCAGAAGGGCAGCCGCTGCAGCTTGCGCGTCCGCAGGAGGAGGCACTGCTGCATTGATTTTCGTTAGACATAATATATTACACCTTACTTTCTGAGAGCTTTAAGGATGAGACCAAGGGCGATGCCGCCAAAGCAGGGAAGCACCCAGCCGAAGCCGAGACTGAAAAGTGGCAGATACTGCGTTAAAAAGGCATCCAACGCTGCCCAGTGGATGTGAGCGGCACGCAGGCCGTCAAAAATGGCAAACACTGTCGTCAGCGTCAGGCACAGGCGGAAGGTCCAGGGGTCGTCCTTAATAATAAAACAGCCAATGTTCAAAATAACAATGGCGATGATAATGGGATAAAGCATGCAGATTACCGGGATGGAAAATTTGATGATGTTTTCCAGACCAAAGTTAGAAACCGCAAAGCTAAATACGGAGATAAACAGCACCAGGCGCTCATAATGCATATTGTTCTGTGTGAGCTCGGCAAAATAACCGGCAATAGAGGTGGTGAGGCCGACACTGGTGGTGAGGCAGGCGCAGATGATGATAAGTGCCAAAACCAGCTGGCCGCCAAAGCCCATATAGTAGGTGGCAATTTTGCTTAGCAGGGTGGCACCGTTGGGGATAACGCCAAAGACGTTGATGCTCGTCGCACCTGTATAGGCCAGGGAAGCGTAAATAATTGCCAAAAAGAAGGCAGCTATCAGGCCGGCGTAGGTGCAAAGACGGGTGAGCACCTGCTTGTCCGTAACTCCCTGCGCTTCGATGGTTTTGATGGTGACGGAGCCAAACAAAATGGCTGCCAAAAGGTCCATGGTGTTATAGCCTTCCTGAAAGCCACGGAAGAAGGGCGAAACAACAAAGGACGGACTGGGCATCTGCAGACTGCCCATAGGGCTTTTGATAACGCAAAAAACCAAGATGGCCAGGCAGATTATCAGCAGCGGGGACAAGAATTTGCCAATATGGGCAATGATTTTGGACGGATTAACAGAAAAAAAGTACGTCAACACGAAAAAGATAAATGAATAAACTGCAAGTCCTACGGTATCGCTGCCGGCAGGCAAAAGTGACAGGATGCCTGTATCGAAGGATACGGCCGCAGTACGCGGGATAGCGAAAAGCGGACCGATGGCCAGCGCGCAGATAATGGTTACAGCACGTGCATACAGAGGATGCATGGGAGTGGCCATGGCATCGGGGTTGTCACTTTTTTTCATAGCCATGGCCAGCACACCCATCAGGGAGAAGCCAACGTCGCTGAGACAAAAGCCAAGTATACCCAAACTCAGGTTATTACCTGCCAGCTGTCCCAATATTGGCGGAAAAATGAGATTTCCGGCACCAAAGAAGAAGGAAAACAGCATGAGGCCGATAGGTAAAATTAAGAAAAAAGGAAATTTGTTATTTTGCATTGATGTCTCCTTAAGCAGCTTTTTACTAAAGCCTGCTTTTATAGTCGCTATGTAAGAAAAAGCCATCTAGCCCGCCAGGAGCATAGATGGCTTTAACATTCAAGGCCTATTTTACCAGCAGGCGGAAGTATTTTTTCTTACCCTTGCGGATGAGCAGGCTCTTATCTGCATCAAACAGGTCTGCGCTCAGGCTGGCCTCTGCGTCCTTTAATACATCAGCACCAAGGGTCAGACCGCCCTGGGTGATGAGCTGGCGTGCTTCGCGCTTGCTGCTGAAGATTTTGGCAGCAGTCAGCACGTCAATAACCTTGGCAGTCATCTGCTCCGCGGTAATTTCGATAGTAGGCACGTTTTCCATGCTGCTGGCGCTACCACCGAACAGTGCCTCGGTAGCCTGCTGCGCCTTGAGTGCCTCTTCCTCGCCGTGTACCAGCTTGGTAACCTCAAAGGCCAGCACCTTTTTCGCCTCATTGATTTGTGCGTCCTTAAGCGCGCTTAGGCGGCGCACCTCGTCCATGGGCAGGAAGGTGAGCAGGCAGAGACAGTTTTCAACGTCACTGTCGGCAACGTTGCGCCAGTATTGGTAAAAGTCGTAGGGAGATGTCTTTTCGGGGTCCAGCCACAGAGCACCCTTTTCGGTTTTACCCATCTTGCGTCCGTCACTGGTGGTCAGCAGCTTGCAGGTCATGCAGAAGGCAGGCTCCTGGTCCTTGCGGCGGATTAACTCCACACCGGCCAGCATGTTGGACCATTGGTCATCACCACCAAGCTCCATAACGCAGTTGTAATCGTGATGCAGCTTCCAAAAATCGTAGCCCTGCATAATCATATAGTTGAATTCAAAGAAGGTGAGGCCCTTTTCCCAACGTTTTTTGAAGCATTCGGCAGCGAGCATACGGTTAACGGTAAAGTGTACACCAACCTCGCGCAGTAGCTGGACATAGTTCAAATCCAGCAGCCAGTCGGCATTGTTGGCAATGATGGCCTTGCCCTCGCCAAAATCTATAAAACGGCTCATTTGCTTTTTGAAGCAGGCAATGTTGTGCGCAATGAATTCCGGCGTAAGCATTTTGCGCATCTCGTCCTTGCCGCTGGGGTCACCGACCATACCGGTGCCGCCGCCCAAAAGCACGATAGGACGATGACCTGCGCGCTGCATATGGCTCATCATCATCAGGGCGATGAAGTGGCCTACATGCAGGCTGTCGGCGGTGGGGTCGAAGCCGATATAAAACGTGATTTTTTCCTTCTCCAGTAATTCCTTGATTTCGTTTTCATGGGACATTTGCTTAATAAAGCCACGCTCCATAAGCACGTCAAAAACAGACATCTGATAACCTCCTTAATAAGTAGGCCACAATAGCAGCCATGGCGATGTATACATAAGTCACATTATACAGTATAAGCAAATTTTTAGCAAATGAAAAAAGCTGATTTACACTAAAAAGACTGATATATACATACTTTTTCTAGTCAGCATGTACATATCAGCCGTAAGGGCAAAATTTTATTCCAAATGCGAGGTGCAGTGCGGGCAACGCGTTGCGTCATCGGCAATTTCAGATTTGCAGTAGGGGCACTTGCGTGCTTCAGGTGCCGGTGCAGGGTCGGGGGTGAGCTTGTTGATTTGACGGATCATCATAAAAACAACAAAGGCCAGAATAAGAAAATCGATAACGGAATTGATAAAGCTGCCGTAAGCGAAAACAGGAGCACCAGCCTTTTTGGCTGCGTCCAGCGTAGCGTATTCTGTGCCGTTAAGACTGATGAAAAGATTGCTGAAATCAATTTTGCCTAAAATCAGTCCCATAGGCGGCATAACGATGTCGCTTACCAGCGAGCTGACAATTTTGCCGAAGGCACCGCCGATGATAACGCCGACGGCCATATCAACAACATTACCGCGCATGGCAAATTTCTTAAAATCTTCTGTTAGTGACATAGGTTCAACACTCCTCGTTAAAATCATTTTTGATACTATTCTACCTTAAATGCAAAATTCCTGCTGCTTGACGTAAAACTCGTGGTGACATATAATAGAAATGAACAAGTCCTGCAATCATGCAGGTTCATTTATTTTTGCTATAGAGATGGAGGAAGAAATATGCGTGACGATTTAGTTGTGCCTGGTGAGGGCGAGGAAAATTACGTCCTGGCGCGTGATGCCCGTGTGGTAACTGTGCCGTTTTCCCCGCTGGAGGAGCGCATGCAGAGGGAAAAGCCAGAGGTTTTTGCGCGCCTGCAGAAGCTGAAGGAGCTTATTGGTGAGGAAACCTTCAAGCGTTTGGTGAGCAAGGTGCATAATATCAATTATGCAGACACCCGCATTATGCTGGTGGCAGAAAGCGAGCTGCACCGCACCAATATTGAAAGGGAGATTTTGCCTGCTATTGCCGAGGCTTTTGAGGTTACCAGCATCCGTGTAGTAACACAGGGATAAAAATCCTAAAAAGGTGTTGACAAAAGCATAGAAATGCTTTATAATTACATTCGTTGCTGATGAGCAGTAACGAATGATGTCGGGGCGTGGCGCAGTTTGGTAGCGCGCTTGTTTCGGGTACAAGAGGCCGTGAGTTCGAATCTCGCCGCCCCGACCAAATTTCAAATCTTAGGAACCGCATGAGAGTGTGGTTCTTTTATTTTTATGATTTTGGTATGTGTCCGGAGCGTGACAAAAATAAAACCGCCTACTTAGTGCAGGCGGTTTTGTGCTTTCTTAAGAGAAATTAGTAACGATATTACTGTTGTACTATCTGCTTCTCCATGACGTTATATGCTATATCACTATCGTGTGGCTGGCCATTGACGGTTACGTTGCCGTGGAAGGCGGCAATCTTTGTCTGCCAGTTATAGCTGCCGCTATCTGCCGAAATGTTGGTAGCAGAATCTTTGAAATGCAGGTTACCGTTTACGTAAGCAGTGCGGTCGGAGTGATAAACATCAACCTTATCACAATTGAAGTTGAGATCGCCGAAGCTCAGGCTGATATTGCCTTGACCATGCACCTCCATGGCATACATGTAAACCTGGGTGGAATCGCCGGTGATGGTCAGTGTTGTATCATGGGCCGGGAATTGGACGAAGACATGCCCCTGCAGGTCGTATACACCTGTCAAGGGGTTAAAGGTGCGGCTGTCGCTGGTGATTACAGGGTCAGCGAAGCACATCGCCGGAAGCATCACCAAAAGCATTATTAAAGTGTAAAAAAATTTTTTCATAAAAATTCACCTCGTACAGACAGAGAAAAAATTAAATGTACTACTCATTATAGTATTTTTTTTATAGGCCTTCAAGTATAGAAAAAAGAATTTTTGGTGAAAAAAGAGGATTTTAACATTAAA
>CAVKMV010000100.1:0-5898 GCA_963657675.1 Ruminococcus intestinalis | reverse complement strand
GTGCTAAGGTGCGTCCAAAAGAGCACTACGGTGCCTTAAACGCGGTAATGTTTTCCCCAGAGGATTTACAGCTGGTAAAGGGAGAACCGGCTTTGCGGCGCCGTTTTTTTGATATGCAGATAGCGCAGACTGATCCTCTCTATTATGACCTGCTATTAAAGTATAACCGTGTACTGCTACAGCGCAACAAGCTACTCAAGGAACTACGTGATAGCGGCGGCAATGTCGCTATCCTTGCTCCCTGGAATGAAGAATTTATTCATCTGGCAGCTATGCTCGTGCGTAAGCGCCTGCTGGCCTTAGCTAAGCTGGAGGCGATTGCCGGTGAAATTTATTCGTCTATTACCAAAGGAAAAGAGTCAATGACTGTGCGCTACGAGCTTAAGGCAAATAATGGAACGTTGCTATATCCTGAGAGCGCAGATTTTGCTGATGAACAATTTTTTCGTACGCATTTACAGGAAAGGCAGCGTATAGATATTTTACGTGGCAGTACCGGCATTGGTCCTCACCGCGATGATTTACAGCTTTTGCTTGATGGTTTGTCCCTGCGTTCCTTTGGCAGTCAGGGGCAGCAACGCAGCGGTGCACTGGCACTCAAGCTGTCACAGCTAGAATATGTACACCGTGAGCTTGGGGAGTTCCCTGTGCTTTTGCTTGATGACGTGATGAGCGAGCTAGATGATAGCCGCCGCTCCCAGCTGTTATTATTTATTGACGGCAGAGTGCAGACCTTTATTACAGTCAACGATCGCTCTCTAATACCGGAGCTGGAGGGAAATGCTTATTTTAAGGTTTCTGATGGAACAATAAACGAGGGCTGATATTATGTATGCAGACAGATTAGAACCTGCTGATGCGGTAATCCAAAGATTGTTTGATCCACGCTGCAGCTATAAAAGAGCTTATATTCCTAAGGAGGTTAAGCTGGCTTACCTGCAGCATTTTTTGGTAAGCAGGTGGACGGAAATCGTGGGTGAGAACCTGGCGCGTAGCTGCTCTATTGAAAAAATCGACGGCAGTGATATCTATATCCGTACAGCCAGCAGTATGCTGGCAAATGAGCTGTACATGATGCAGCAGCTATTTCTGCAAAAAATTAATGCCTATCTTTTGGGACGTCTGATTATAAAAAAGGCTTATTTTCATACCAGCGGCTATATAGCAAGACAGCAAAAGCGGCAGCAAGCAGACGCAGCAGTTGATGTATCTGTTATAGAATATACTAAGTGTCCTGTTTGCGGCAGCAGAATGCAAAAGGATCTGGAAATGTGCAGTATTTGCGAACGCAGTCAACGGGAGGAGTTGCGGCAGAAGCTGGCAGAGCTGCTCCGTATACAGCCGTGGCTGAGCTATGAAAATTGTCTAGCCTACTATAAGTGTGATAAAATATTATTTACGGCTGTAAAAGATAGTCTTAAAAATTACTATTTTGAACGGGTGCGTTGCGGCTTTGCCAACAAAAAGGAAAGCCTGCTGGCGGTGTTATTTTTATGGGAAAAGCCACCTGAGGAGATTACGCCGTCCATGTATGACAACGCCATAGAATACTTGAGGAGGGATCAGAGTGTATCTGCATTTGGGAGTAGACTACATGGTAAAAAATAGCGAGATTATTGCTATTTTTAATTTAAATCACCCGCAGTCACAGGTATATAACGAATATGTCAAAAAATACGGCTCGCATTACCAGATTGTTGATGCGTCCGGCGGCGAAGGCTATTATAGCTGCGTATTGACTAATGACACGATGTACCTGTCCTCGATTTCCTCTATAACACTAAAAAAACGCGCAGAATCCGGCTTTTTGGATGGCGCTGTCTATACTAATTTAGAAACTTTAAGACGGAGGTAAATATGACCCAAGAGATTGATATTGAAGAAGCAACAGCCGTCAAGGGTAGCTATAACGCGGAGCAAATCCACGTTTTAGAGGGACTTGAGGCAGTGCGCAAAAGACCTGCTATGTATATCGGCAGTACTTCGGCCCGCGGCCTGCACCATTTGGTGTACGAGGTTGTGGACAATAGTATTGACGAAGCATTGGCCGGTTACTGCAGTGATATCAAGGTAATTATCCATAAGGATAATAGTATTACGGTTATTGATAACGGCCGTGGTATTCCTGTGGATGTGATGAAAAAGGAAAAAAAGCCTGCTGTTGAGGTTATTATGACCGTGCTGCATGCTGGCGGTAAGTTTGGCGACGGCGGCTATAAGGTTTCCGGCGGCCTGCATGGCGTTGGCGTTACCTGCGTCAATGCATTGAGCGAGCACATGGAGGTTGAGGTGCGCCGCGGCGGCAAGCGTTATGGCATTGAATTTAAGCAGGGAAAAACAGCTAAAAAGCTTTACGAAAAGGGTAGCTGTGATGAAACCGGCACAACAGTGCATTTTAAGCCTGATGCTAGCATCTTTACGGAAACAGAATATAGCTATGATACGCTGCGGTTACGTATCCGCGAGCTTGCCTTCTTGAATAAGGGCATCACTATCTCCCTGACAGATGAGCGTGTTGAGGACAGAAGCGAAAGCTTTCATTTTGCTGGCGGCATCATTGAATATGTGGAGTTTTTGGATAAGGATAAGGATAAAATCAATCCCAAACCCATTTATCTGGAGGGTGAAAAAAATACTGTTATCGTAGAGGTGGCAATGCAGTATTGTGATACCTATAGCGAGAATATTTTTACCTACGTTAATAATATCAATACCGAGGAGGGCGGAACGCATTTAAGCGGCTTCCGCAAGGCTTTGACACGCACTATTAATGCTTATGCGCGTAAAAACAATATCCTTAAGGATAATGAGGATGCGTTGAGTGGCGATGACGTCCGTGAGGGCCTGACGGCGGTGCTGAGCCTGAAGGTGCAGAACCCACAATTTGAAAGCCAGACGAAGATTAAGTTGGGTAACAGTGAGGTTATGCCAATCGTAGATAATCTGGTTGGTGATACCTTAGCTGAATTTATGGAAGAAAATCCGCAGGTTGCCAAAAAATTGGTGGAAAAGGCTATTATTGCTGCCCGTGCCCGTCTGGCAGCACGCAAGGCACGCGAGCTGACGCGCCGCAAGAACGCCATGGATTTGGGCGGCCTGCCAGGAAAATTATCTGACTGCAAGAGTCGTAATGTTGAGGATACCGAAATATATCTGGTCGAAGGTGATTCTGCAGGTGGCAGTGCCAAGCAGGGACGCAATAGCGATTTTCAGGCTATCCTTCCCTTACGCGGTAAAATTTTAAATGTTGAAAAGGCCCGTCTGGACAAGGTATTGAGCAGTGAGGAAATCCGCAATATGATTACTGCCTTCGGTTGTGGTATTGGTGATGATTTCAATCTGGAAAAAGCACGTTATGGTAAAATTATCATTATGACTGATGCCGATGTTGATGGTGCACATATCCGTACGCTGCTGCTGACCTTCTTCTATCGTTATATGCAGCCGTTGATTAAGGAAGGGCATGTCTTTATCGCCCAACCACCGCTGTATTTAATCCGTAAAAATCAAAAGCAGCATTATTATGCGTATAGTGATGATGAACTGCAGCAGATTTTAGACGAGGTTGGTCGTGAAAATAATCCTTATGTACAGCGTTATAAAGGCCTAGGTGAGATGAATCCTGGCCAGTTGTGGGAGACAACTATGGATCCTGCCGCCCGCACTATTTTGCAGGTGCATTTGGAGGACGCCGCTGAGGCTGACCGTATTTTCTCAATCCTGATGGGAGATAAGGTGGAACCGCGCCGTCAGTTTATTGAGGATAACGCGAAGAAGGTTCGCAACCTGGATTTATAAGAGGTGCTATGATGGCAAAAATACGCAAGGGATTGTCAGATGCAGATATGCTGAAGGGCTTTAGCGAGGAGCTGACCTTTGAGAATGGTATCTATGCAGATGAAAAGGTTAAACAAAGTAAAATTAAGGGTACTAAAGCACCTGTAAAAAAGGAACTGCTGCTACCTGAGGAGGCGCAGGAGCGTTTAAACCGTTTTCTTTTGGAAATAAGCATGGAATGGCTGAAAAACAAAAATGGTGACTGCAATTGGAAGGTACTTAAAGAAAACGGCGAAATCATAATTAAGCCTGTGGTCGTGAATAAAAAATAATGGAGAGTAAGCTATTTGTGCTGCCGCAGCTGAAGCTACGGGTAATGTTTCACGTGAAACATTACGGGAGCATCTCTCCCGCTGCTGACCTACTGCTTATTGCCGGTGGACGCGCACCGCAAACAGCTTGGTTGCAGCAGATTGCTGCAGGTAAGAAAATTTATTGCGCCGACCATGGTGTTGATGCCTGTCTGGCAGCAGGGCTGGTGCCACAGGAGCTTTTTGGTGACTGCGACAGCACTGCAGAGGTAGCTTATATCAGGGCAACCCAATTAGGTACTAAGGTACACAGCTTTAACCCTGCCAAGGATGATACAGACTTACAGCTTTTACTGCACAATCTGCCAGCTGGTGATATTATCGCTACGGGTATTTGGGGAGGACGCTTCGACCATTTGTATAGCAATGTTTTTTCGCTTTTGGGTGCTAAAAAGCAGCGTCACTGTCAGGTGCTGCTGGCAGATGAAAGGGAGTTTATGCTGCTTTTGGATGCAGGTGAAGGTGTAGAGCTAAAGCTGTCGGAAAGGGCAAAGGCCATATCGTTGCTGCCGCTTACAGCTGAAGCGTGCGTGGATTTTAAAGGTGTGCGCTGGCCGCTGAATAATGCGAGTCTGCAGCAGCTATATCCCTACGCTATCAGTAATGAGCAGGCTGCTGACAGCATCTGCTGCACCTGTCACAGCGGCAGTGTAGGTCTTTATATCTGCCAGCAGGAAATTTTAGAGAGCAAATAAGAAATTTGTCAGGATAACAATGAGGGGAATATTGTGGAAAGCTTTTTGTTAAATTTAGATCCTGCAACAGCAGTATTTTTGTTTGTTGCCGGCTTTGTGGCATCGTTTATTGATTCTACTGTTGGTGGCGGTGGTCTGATTTCTACTCCGTCGCTTTTGAGTGTGGGACTGCCTGTCCCCTTTGCTTTAGGCACGAATAAGTTGGCAGCTTCTATTGGCAGCTTTACCAGTATGCTGTCATTTTGGCGTGCCGGCAAAATCAGCAGTCTGGCGCTTATGCTTATGCCCTTGTCCTTCATCGGTTCCGCTCTGGGTGCTTATGTAGTTTATCTGCTTCCCGAAAAGCTGATGAAGAACATTATCGTAGTGCTTTTGGTGGCTGTTGCGATATATACCTACCGCCGTAAGGATTGGGGCGATACGCCCACAGCAGGCAAGCTTGGTAATAAGGCTATTATTGGTTCTGTCGTTATGGCATTGGCGTTAGGCTTTTATGATGGCTTTTTCGGTCCTGGCACAGGGTCGTTTTTAATCTTTGGCTTTTTGTATCTGGGCTTTGACTTTGTTACGGCCGCAGGTAATGCCAAGGCGCTTAACTGCGCCAGCGGCTTCGGCGCGCTTATGTCCTTTGCTATTAGTGGCACGATAATGTGGGCTTATGGCGTTATAATGGCCATTGCTATGGTTATTGGTGCCATCTTTGGCACACGCGTGGCGATAAAAAAAGGCGCTGCCTATGTGCGTCCTTTGTTTTTGCTTGTTACTACGCTGATGATTGGCAAGCAGGTTTATGAGATCTTGTTTAAATAAAATTTTGTAAGGAAAGGTGATAAAGTGGATTTAGAGAATACTAGTGGTAAAGTCTTACCGGTATATATCGAAGAGGAAATGCAAAAATCCTATATCGATTATGCGATGAGCGTTATTATCCAACGTGCCCTTCCGGACGTCCGTGATGGCTTGAAGCCTGTACACCGCCGCATTTTGTATGCAATGCAGGAAGCAGGCATGACTCCGACAAAGCCTTATAAAAAATCCGCCCGTATCGTCGGCGA
>CAVKMV010000099.1:0-6056 GCA_963657675.1 Ruminococcus intestinalis | reverse complement strand
TGCACGCGCAGAACGATAGCTTTAACAGCCTGGTGCTGCGTGCCGGCGCACGTGTGGGCACCAGGGTCAGCGCTGGCGGCAGCCTGTACCTTAAGCTGGCAGCGTTGTATGACTTTGATGGCGATGTAGCGACCACCCTGACTGCGGACGGCAGAAGCAAAAAGTATGAAACCGACCTGGGCGGCTTCGGTCTGGAATACGGCCTGGGCTATGACCAGACCATCGGCAAGAACAGCAGCTTCTACTTTGATGCGGAATGCATCAGCGGCGGCGACCTGAAGAAGGACTGGGGCGTAAACGCCGGCCTGCGCTTGCGCTTCTGATAAGCAGCTAACACATTTTTCACATTATACATAGCTCTCCTTTAGCAGCCTCCTGTGTGTGCAACCGCCGCGCAGGGGGCTTTGCTATGCGCGTACAGGCTTTGGTGATTCAGGTAGATAGTCAGCACGCATTATCAGAGTAGAAAATAGTCAGTTATAGGGAGATGTTATTTGCTTTATTTTCTAAATAATGATATAATGGTAACTGCTTTATTAAATTTTTTTTAGGGAGTGGTTCGTGTTATGCAAACAACGCAGGAGAAAAATCAGACCGGAGGAATTCTGGCGCTGATCGAACGCATCGGTAACAAAATCCCCGACATCACGATTTTGTTTATTGGTGCCTTTGTAGTGTGCTGCATCATGTCAGCAGTTTTATCAACCATGCACTTTGGCTATGTGCATCCCACAACTGGCAAGGAAATCGTCGTCAACAATATGTTAAGCGGCAAAAACCTTGTGCAGCTGCTCAGCAAAATGGTTACCAACTATTCCGGTTTTCCGCCGTTGGGCATGGTAATCGTCGCCACCCTGGGCATCGGCATTGCTGACGGCTCCGGTTACATCAACACCGCGCTGAAAAAGATTTTGGCAATTACGCCCAAATTCTTAATTACACCGATTATTATTCTTGTAGGCATGCTCAGCCATCTGGGTCCTGATACCGGCTACGTTATCATCATCCCCGTGGCAGCCTACATGTTTTATGCCAGCGGCAAGCATCCACTTGCCGGTATCGGCGCTTCCTTTGCCGGTATCGCCGGTGCCTTTGCCGCCAACTATACGCCGTCCGCTATCGATCCCGTTATCCAGGGCTTTACGCAGAGTGCGGCGCAGATTATTGACCCATCCTATCAGGTTAACGTGCTGTGCAACTATTTTTACGCCTTTGGCGCCACCTTCGTGGTCATCCCCAGCTGCTGGTATGTGACCGAGCGCGTGGTAGAGCCGTGGCTGTGGAAGAACTGCCCCCTGGATAAGGATATCGAGGTGGGCGAGGATGGCAACACCGCCGTTACCCCGCGTGAAAACCGTGCCTTCTATATTGCCACCGCTGTGCTTTTGGTGATGGTTGTGGGCTTGGTGCTGCTGCTTTTGCCTGCGGATTCCATCTTCCGCGATGACAAGGGCATGCTGGCAAGCTTCAAGGCTCCTGTTATGCAGTCCATCGTTTCTCTGCTCTTTGTCTACACCGGTGCTGTTGGTCTCACCTATGGCGTCCTGGTGGGCAAGTTCAAATCGCCGCAGGATGTGACCAAGGCGATGGAGGACATCACCAAAACCCTGGTACAGCTCATCGTGTTCTACTTCTTCGCCGCACAGTTCCTTTATGCCTTTGGTGCGTCCAACATGGGTGCGCTCATTGCTATCGCCGGCGCGGAATTCTTAAAATCGCTGGCCCTGCCGCCGCAGGTAACAGTGTTTGGCATCATCGTCTTTGTTGCCTTCCTCAACCTCATCATCACCTCGGCGTCGGCCAAGTGGGCCATTTTGGCGCCTATCTTCGTCCCCATGCTGATGGCAGTAGGCATTGCGCCCGAGCTGACGCAGGTTGCCTTCCGCGTGAGTGATTCGGCCGTAAACGTTGTTACTCCGATGTTCGCGTTCTATCCGCTGATCATTTTGTACTGCCAAAAATATGTCAAGAGCGCAGGCATCGGCACGCTTAGCTCCCTGATGCTGCCTTATACCATCGCGCTGCTTGTCAGCCTCACCATCATGCTGTATGTATTCTGGGGTCTGGATATTCCCCTGGGTCTGCAGGCCGATTACGTATATCCCAGAAGAATGATGTAAACGAAAGAAGGAAAGAGTTATGTCTTTACAACAACGTCTTACTGAACGCTTTTTGCGTTATGCCGCTGTCAGCTCGCAGAGCATCGAGGGTAGCGCCGTCGTTCCCAGCACTCCCGGTCAGCGTCAGCTGGCCGAGCTGCTGCAGGGCGATTTGGCGGAGCTTGGCCTGGTAGACCTTGCTATCAGCGAATATTGCGTGCTCACAGGCCGCCTGCCTGCCAATCTGCCCGCAGGTCATGCCCCTGTGCCCAAGGTTGGCTGGGTAGCGCACCTGGACACCGTTGACGTTAATCTGTCACCTGATGTTCATCCGCAAATCGTCAAAAACTATCAGGGCGGCGACGTGCTTTTAAACGCCGACAAGCAGATATATATTAAAACCAGCGAGCATCCTGAGCTGGAGCGTTATATTGGCAGCGATTTAATCACCAGTGATGGAACCTCCGTCCTGGGCGCGGATAACAAGGCCGCTATTGCCAACGTAATGGTAGCGCTCGAAACCATCATCAAGGAAAACCGTCCCCACGGTGAAATTTATGTCGCCTTCGTCCCGGACGAGGAGGTGGGCCTGTGCGGCAGCAAGAAGATGGACTTTACCAAATTCCCCGTGGACTTTGCCTATACCATCGACTGCTGCGAGCTGGGCGAGGTAGTTTACCAAACCTTCAACGCCGGCACTGCCAGCATCAAAATCAAGGGCGTGACCGCTCATCCCATGTCGGCCAAAAATACCCTGGTTAACCCCACGCTGGTGGCTGTAGACATCGTCAACTGCTTTGACAGGCTGCAGACCCCGGAATGCACCGAATGCACCGAGGGCTTTATCTGGGTGCAGTCCATCAGCTCCAACGCCTCCGAGGCGGTAATGGATATTAAAATCCGTGACCACAACAAGGCGCTTTACGAAGCACGCAAGCAATATATCCGCGACGCTGTCAAATATGTGCAGGCCAAAAACCCCAAGGCCGGCATAGAGCTGACCATAACCGACGTATATGGCAACATTGCCGACGCGCTCAACGAGGATAACAAAAAGTGCGTGGACTACATCTTCGCCGCTATGCAGGAGCTGGGCATTAAGCCCAAGGACATGGCTATGCGCGGCGGCACCGACGGCTCCTTTATTTCGACTAAGGGTATTCCCACACCCAACTACTTTACGGGTGCGCACAACTTCCATTCCAACTGCGAATTTATGCCTATGGACGCAGTAGAAAAATCCTGCCTGCTCACCCTTAAGCTGGTGGAGCTGATAACAAAATAAGCACAGCCTGTAAGGTCATAAATTCCAAATAAACTACAAAATAAAGCTGCTCCCTGCAGCCAGAGCAAAATCTGGTGCGGGGAGCAGCTTTGTTATTTACATATCGTGAAAGTTGATGCCGATGTTGCTGTGACGCAAAAAGTTGAGCGTCACCTCGGGGAAGGAGGCGTAGCTCAAAACGTCCTCGGTGGGAGCACCGGGGAAGCCGGCCTCGGCCAGCTTTTCGCGCAGCTTTTTCATCTGCGGCGGAATGTCGTCAGCAGGACGGTGGTCAATCTGCGGCGCTGCGCCAATGGCCAGACGCTTCACCTCAGGGTCAATCGGTCCCGGAGTGCGGCCGTACTTGCCCAGGATGAGGTCCTTCACTTCGCGGGGGATCATCTTGTAACGTCCCAGGGCGACGTTAAGCACTGCCATAGAGCCCACAATCTGGCTGGTGGGCGTAACCAGCGGCGGATAACCCAGCTCGGCGCGCACGCGGGGCATTTCCTCCAGCAGCTGCGGATATTTATCGGCCACGCCCATCTCCTTCATCTGGTTGAGCAGATTACTCAGCATACCGCCGGGAATCTGGAAGGTGAGCACCTTGGGGTCGATGGGGATATTGGGGTTGAGGTTAAAGTCGCTGATGAGCTTTTTGCGCACATCCTTAAAATAATCAGCCAGGTCGTTGAGCTGCAGCAACTGCAGGCCTGTGTCGTAGGGAGTGCCTGCCAGCGTCGCCACCAGGGACTCCGTACAGGGCTGACTGGTGGATTCCGCAAAGGGAGACAGGGCAGTGTCGATGATGTCCGCACCTGCCTCTACGGCCTTCAGGTAGGTCATATCACCCATACCGCTTGTGAAGTGCGTGTGCAGGTTTATCGGCAGGTCCAGCTCCGCCTTCAGGCTGCGGATGAGGCTTTCAGCGGCGTAGGGACGCAAAAGGCCTGCCATATCCTTGATGCAGATGGAATCCGCACCCATTTCGGCCAGCTCCTTGCCCAGCTTGACAAAATCCTTGTCCCGGTGGTAGGGGCTGATGGTGTAGACGATGCAGCCCTGCACGTGCGCACCTGCCTCCTTGGCAGCACGCATGGCACATTCCAGGTTGCGCGTGTCGTTGAGCGCGTCAAAAATGCGGATGATGGAAACACCATTGGCGACGGAGCGGTTGACGAATTCACGCACCACGTCATCAGCATAATGGTTGTAGCCCAAAATGTTCTGACCGCGCAGCAGCATCTGGATGGGGGTTTTGCGCAGATGCTTTTTGAGCGTGCGCAGACGCTGCCAGGGGTCCTCGTTCAAAAAGCGCAGGCAGGCGTCAAAGGTGGCGCCGCCCCAGGCCTCCAGCGCGTAATAACCGGCATCATCCAAGCGCTCCAGCGCCGGCAGCATATCGTTAATGCGCATCCTGGTGGCAGCAAGGGACTGGTGGCCGTCACGCAGGACAGTTTCTACTATTTTGATTGGTCTTTTATCCATGATAATCTCCTTATAATGCAAAGCTGTAAATTTTGCTGTATTTGTCACTCATAATTATAACATACATCGGAGTAGCTGTATACTGTATACAGATATTTGACAGCTATAAAAATAACGGCCACCTGCAGGTGACCGTTAAATTCATAGCTATTTAGTTGCGGGGAGTAGGCTTGTTGCTGACAACAGGCTTGCCCATGACCTCATTTACGCGGTCCTTCATGCTGCGCTTTTTATTGGTGCTGGGTTTATTGCTGACAACAGGTGCCTGTTGTCCGGTGCTCACGCTATCGGTAGACTTTGCCTGCTTATCCTTATCCTTGTCTTTGTCCTTATCTTTATCTTTATCCTTGTCCTTATCATCATCCTGCTTAATTTCAGGCTCAGGAGGAACGGTTACGCCGGGATTGGTAAAGCTGGTGCGCGGAGTGCCTGCGAGGGCGTTGCTCATAAATTCGGACCAGATATAACGCGGCTGGTTGCCACCATACATATGGTGCAGAGGCGTATTGTTGTCATCGCCAATCCAGACGGCAGTGCACAAATCCGGTGTGTAGCCAACAAACCAGGCATCCACGAAGGTATCGGTGGTACCTGTTTTGCCGGCAGCAGGACGGCCGATGCCGCCGCTGGCAGCAGTACCGCTAATGAGTACGTCCTGCAGCATGTTGGTGGTGAGGTAGGCTGATTCCGCATCAATAACGCGCTTGGACTCGGTCTTGGCCTCGTAAAGCACCTTGCCGGAGCGGTCGACGATCTTCAGCAGGGCGATAGGCTTGCAGTAAATGCCGTTAGTGGCCAGCACGCTGTAGGCAGCAGCCATTTCCAGCGGGTTAACGCCCTTGCTCAGGCCGCCCAGGGCCATGGCCAGGTTGGCATCGCTATAGGAGCCGGAATCAACGAGCGTGGTAATGCCCATCTTTTCGGCATTATCAATAATCTTGCCCACACCTACCTCGCGTGCCAGCTTGACGGTGGGGATATTCATAGACTGCACCAGCGCAGTGCGCAGGCTGACCTTGCCGTGCTCGGCCATATCGGAGTTTTTGGGCTTCCAGCCGGGAGCGAATTCTTCTTCCTTATCCTCAATGACGCTGGCGGGGGAGAAGCCGTTTTGCATAGCAGTGAGATAGACGAACGGCTTAAAGGCAGAACCGGGCTGGCGTACTGCCAATGTCGCACGGTTAAACTTGTCCTGGCCACGGCCG
>CAVKMV010000098.1:2159-6079 GCA_963657675.1 Ruminococcus intestinalis | reverse complement strand
TGCAGGAGCATAGCGACGTGCAAATGCGTTAGCGGCGAGGCGTGTCGACGTGAGGTAGTTGCTAAAGGATGAAGAGAAGCGTTCTGAGTCGACTGAGGATAGTTTTGCTATATAGGTAATTATATAAAACTACCAGGGAACCTGGGAGAGTAGTATTTGCCTACATTTTATGTTATAATTATCATCAGAATTCAGATAATATCCATAATAAAGGAGCTTAAAAAATGCGTATCGTAATAGCTGGTGCAGGCAAGCTGGGTTATAGCATAGCGCAGCTGCTGGCCGAGGATCAGTTTGATGTTGTTGTTGTAGAGAATGACCCCAAGCGTAAGGAGGTTATCCAAAATAGCCTGGACGTGCTTGCTATAGAAGGCAATTCCTGCAACCCGACTACCTTTGCTGATCCTGATGTCAGTGATTCTGATGTGCTAATCGCCTGTACGGACAGTGATGAGGTTAATATGGTTACCTGCCTGATGGCCAAGAACCACGGCATTAAGCACACTGTTGCCCGCATCCGTAATGTAGATTATGCTATTCATGCGCCCGAAATGCTGAATAAGGATATGAAGATTGATCTGGTTATCAACCCGGAGCGTATTACTGCTTCAGAAATTGACCATATACTTATGACGCCTTCGGCACTTAATGTGGATGATTTTGCTGATGGCAAGGTGCGGATGTTTGAAGCCAAAATGAGAGAGGATTCCCCATTTGTCAACATCCCCCTCAAGGATTTGCATATTCCTAAGGACATCCTTATGGCCATGGTTTTCAGACGTCATCAGATGATAATTCCTCATGGTAATGATTTTGTTATTCCTGGTGACAATGTTTACTTTGTGGGTAAGCACGAGGCTATACGTGATTTTGAAAATTCCTTTTCTAACACCTACGAAAAGCTGGAACGCGTTTTAATCATCGGTGCAGGCCGTACTGGCCGCTTTTTGGCACCTATGCTGGAAAAGCAGGGGATCCAGGTTAAGGTTATCGAAAAGAATGAAGAGCGTTGCCACATCCTTGCCTCGCAGCTCAAGCGTGGCCTGGTTTTATGTGGTGACGGCACGGATATCGACCTGCTGCTGGAGGAGGGTGTGTCGGAGGCGGATGTTGTTATCTGCCTGACAGAGGATGATAAGCTGAACCTTTTGCTGGCACAGCTTGCCAAGCATTTGGGCGCACGCAAGACCATTGTGCGTGTTGCCCGCAATGAATACATCGAGCTTATGGAAAAGGTGGGCGTGGACATCGTACTTTCGTCACGTCTTTTGAGTGCAGGCGAGGTGCTGCGCTTTGTGCGCAAGGGAGGTATTGTGTCTGTGTCCCTGCTCGAGGGAGCGCAGGCAGAGGCTCTGGAAATCATCGTTGGAGTAGGCAGTGAGGTGGACGGTGTTGCCGTGCGTGACATGAACCTGCCGCAGGAGTGTCTGTTATGCGCCGTAGTAAGCGGTAACGATGCCTACGTGCCAAATGGTAATACAGTTTTGCACGCCAATGACCGCGTGATTTTGTTTATCAAGAGTGAATTTGCTAAAACAACGGTGCCTATGTTTGAAGGCCGGAGTGTTTAATCATGGATTTTAGATTTGTAAGCCGCTTGTTGGCTAAGCTGACAATTGCATTTTCTATAGTTTTGCTGCTGCCACTATTGGCAGCACTTCTTATAGATAGGCAAAATGCGTGGATTTTCTTCTTCACGCTTATTGTTACCATAACCATAGCTTCCTGCTTCAGTGAGTTTGGCAGCGAACGGCCCAGGCAGCGGCTGCGTGTGCGCGAGGCCTTGGCAGTTGTTGGCTGTGGCTGGCTGCTGGTTTGCCTGATGGGTGCTCTGCCATATCTGTTTTGGCAGCCTGGTGATCCGCTGGCGGCAATTTTTGAAAGCGTATCAGGCTTTTCTACTACCGGCGTGACTACTGTGCTTTCCTTTAACCAGTTTCCGGCAAGCGTGCGCATTTGGCGCTGCCTGACGCACTGGACCGGTGGCATCGGCGTAATCATGCTCTTTATTATCATCATGCCGCAAATGAACAGCGGTGCCAGCTATCTGTTTAACGCCGAGCTGCCAGGCGGTACGGCCGAGCGCACTCTGCCCAAGATTAAGGAATCTGCCATGCTGATACTGTTTATTTACGTGGTGCTGACAGCCTTGGAGGTAATCTTGCTGCTGCTGGCAGGCATGCCTGTCTTTCAGGCGCTTAACCTGGCGTTGGCGACAATGGCGACAGGTGGCTTTTCCTATTATCACGAAAGCATCATTTCCTTTCGTTCAGTCTATGTTGAGGCCATCGCTATTGTCTTTATGCTTATCGCCAGCATGAATTTTTCGCTTTACTACAAAATCTGGCGCGGTGACTGGCAGTCCTTCCGCAAGGACAGCGAACATCGCTATTATTTGCTGGTGTTGGCGGTGGCGGCGGCCTTGATATGTGCCAATTTGTATTTAAGCGGCAGCATGGACTTTTTCGCCAGTCTGCACCACAGTGTTTTTCAGGCTATATCCATGGGAAGCACCACAGGCTTTGCTTCGGATGATTATACAAAATGGCCGGCCTTCAGCCGTTATATTTTGTTTATGCTGATGTTTATCGGTGGCTGCAGCGGCTCTACGGCCGGCGGCATCAAAATCACGCGTATCGTCATCCTGCTCAAGGCAGGCTGGACAGAGCTTTTGCGCACCTTGCATCCGCGCATTATTTATTCCATCAGAATGGGGGAGCGCGAAATCAACCCTGTCATTGTTGGCAACATCACGCGTTTCTTCTTTTTATATATTCTTGTTTTTATTATCCTGACGATATTGATTTCCCTGTCAGGCATTTCACTCATGGAAGCCATGGGGATCATTGCTGCCTGCCTCAGCAGCGTAGGTCCTGCCTTTGGCCTGGTAGGACCTACGCAGACATACGGCAATTTGACCGATTGGGCGCGCTTTGTGAGCATTTGGGCGATGCTGTTGGGCCGTTTGGAAATTTTTACGCTGCTGGTAATTATGCGCCCAGATTTTTGGCGTAATAAGGAAAACTGGTAGCAGACGGAGTAATTATGAATGCACGGGTTATATTATATATTTTGAGCAAAATATCCGGCGGGATGGCCCTGGTGCAACTGGTGCCGCTTGTGCTGGCGCTTGGCTATGGCGAAGCCTGCACTATTGCTTTCATGCTTTCTATAGGCGCGGCGGTAGCTTTGGCAGGTGCGTTTGCCTATTTTGGTGATGCAGACGGCTGCCATAATCTGGCAGTGCGCGAGGGCATTGGCGCGATCTTCTTTTCCTGGCTGCTGGCTGCGGCCTTGTCAGCACTGCCGTTTTATTTTGAGGGCATCCTGGACCCGGTTTCAGCCTTTTTTGAAGCCATGTCCGGCCTTACGACGACGGGTGCTACCGCCATTGATGATTTGGATGCTGTGGCACGCAGTCTGCTCTTGTGGCGCACGCTCATGCAATGGCTGGGAGGCATCGGCATTATTATTTTGTTTGTTGCCCTGCTGCCGCAGCTTGTGGGCGGTGCGGCGTATCTGTTCAGCGCGGAGCTTAGCTTTATGTCTAACAACCGCATTCTGCCGCGCATCCGCACCACGGCTGTAGCTCTGTTTTATATCTACCTGTTGTTTACAATTATTTTGACAGGTATTTTAAACATTTTGGGCATGAACACCTATGAC
Organism: Ruminococcus intestinalis; assembly: GCA_963657675.1. Classification (GTDB taxonomy): domain Bacteria; phylum Bacillota; class Negativicutes; order Acidaminococcales; family Acidaminococcaceae; genus Phascolarctobacterium_A. The sequence goes on along the minus strand of CAVKMV010000098.1, from coordinate 2,413 downwards.
GCTATCAATTATGCCTGCTCGGCCATAGCTACAGGCGGTTTTGCTACCCACAATACCAGTGTTGCCTATTTTCATAACGCGGGGATAGAAATAGCCCTGAGCTTTTTTATGGTATTGTCGGCAGGCAACTTCGCACTTTATTACCAGGTGACGCAAAGCAGCATCAAGGTTTTGTGGCAGAATTTGGAATTTAAAACTTATATCGTTATGCTGTCGCTGTTGACGCTTTTTATCAGCATCAACCTTGTCAGCAC
>CAVKMV010000098.1:0-2149 GCA_963657675.1 Ruminococcus intestinalis | reverse complement strand
TGTCAGCACGGGTGCTTATGCTCCTGCCGACGGTCTGCGGGAGGCTTTTTTCCAGGTAGCCGCCTTTGGCAGCACTACAGGCTTTGTGGCGGCTGATTACGACAAATGGCCTACGTTTTCCAAGCTGCTTTTGGCAATTACGTTTTTGACGGGTGGCTGCAGCGGTTCTACCGCCGGCGGCATCAAGATGTGCCGTTTTATCGTGCTGCTCAAGGCAGTTATGGGCGAGCTGCGCCGCACTATGCATCCGCAGATGCTTTTGAATGTGTATTATTGCAGACGTCTGCTGCCGACGGAGACGATTATTAATATCAGCCGTTTTTTCTTTGTCTATATTTTGATGATTGCCCTGCTGGCAATGCTGCTGGCTCTGGACGGACTCGACGTGGACGAGGCGATTTTGGGCGTAGCCTCCTGTATGGCCAGCGTCGGGCCGGCCTTTGGTGCTATTGGGGCCAACAGCACCTATGCCGCAGTTGGCAGCCTGGGCAAGCTGGCACTGGCAATGGCAATGTTGCTGGGGCGCCTGGAGCTGTTTACGGTGCTGGCGCTTTTGCGTAGCGAATATTGGCGCAGCAGTAAAAGATGGTGAAGTGAAGTGCTGTAATGAAAGTAGACAAACGCTTGTAGGGGGGGGACTTTGTGGTATAATAACGAATAATAGCTTTATAGTTTCACAAATTCTTGAAATTATTGCAAAAAAATGAATGTATGCTGTGGAATACGACTGGTGAAAATTTTTCAGTTTCTGCGGCATATTAATTTCTGTATATGCAGATTCCTTCTGCTTAGTTGGTTAGTATATTACATGAAATCCTGCAAGTAAATGTGAAGGCTATAATAAGCATAAAGGGGAATTTTGTTTTGGTAAATGGCTTATGTTCTGTTATTATGCCTGCATACAATGCAGAGAGGTACATAAGAGAAGCGATAGAGTCGGTTTTGGTGCAGTCGTACCCTAATTTTGAGCTTCTCATAATCGATGACAATTCTAGCGACGGCACAAAAAATATTGTTTATGAATATACAACGAAAGATAAAAGGATTTTTGCCTATTTTAACAAGAAAAATTGCGGCTGTGCGGCTAGTAGAAACATTGGGCTGTCCTTGTGTAGGGGCGAGTATGTGGCATTTATAGATAGTGACGATATATGGCTACCCCAAAAACTGGAGAAACAGATTATTTTTTTAACTAGCCATGAGCAATCTATGGTTTATACGGCCTATGAAATTATTAATTCAGATGGGCGTGTGGTAAAAACCAGAAGTATAAAAGAAAAGCTTTTATTTAATAATATTTTGCAGGAAAATATTATTATCTTTTCAACGACATGCTTTAGACAGCAAGCAATAAAGGATTTGGTGTTCAAGCAGGAATGGTTTCATGAGGATTATGTGTATCTGCTGGATTATCTGTCTAAGAATGCTATAGTTTATGGGTTAAACGAGGTTTGTGCCCAATATAGGGTTCATCCCGGTGGAAGGTCATTTAACAAAGTGAAGGCAGCCAAATTTAGATGGAGGATATATAGGGATTTTTTTTTTTTTTTTTTACTCAAAACATCTTCATCAATCGTATCTTTAGTTACTATGTGATGAATTATTACAGGCATATAGATAGGGAAAAAATTCAGTTTGACTTTGTGACTCATACTAGCTTAGATTGTACTTACAAACAGGAAATCTTGGCTTTGGGTGGTAGAATATTTGAACTGCCGGAGTTTAGGCTTACGTCCTTACCAACTATTTTGCGGATGATTGACGAACTTTTTGCCGCAAATGTAGGTGTATATAGTGCGGTGCATTGTCATATGGCTAATGCTGCCTGCTTTTATTTTTGGCTGGCAAGAAAACATGGTGTAAGAAACTTAATTTTACACAGCCATAATTCGGCATCATCTGGAGTATTGTCACACACCATCCGTAATTATCTATTGCTAAAGCTGGGAAATTTGCTGGCTACACAAAGGGTTGCCTGTACCAGCCTGGCAGGAAGGTTTTTGTTTGGTAATAAGCCGTTTAGACAAATTAATAATGCCATTGACCTTAAAAAATTTGCTTTTGATTCAAGCAAGCGTAACGAAATGAGGAGGCTTTTAGCTTGGGATAATAAACTGATTATAGGCCATGTAGGTAGAATGGCACCTCC
>CAVKMV010000097.1:4223-6141 GCA_963657675.1 Ruminococcus intestinalis | reverse complement strand
AGGCTCAAGGATAACCGGGTTAGCTTTTTCGGCACCAGCCTTGAAGCCCATAGAACCGGCAATCTTAAATGCCATTTCAGAAGAGTCGACTTCATGGTAAGAGCCGTCGTAAACGGTTACCGCGATGTCAACCATCGGATAACCGGCAACTACGCCGTTCTCCATAGCTTCCTTAACACCAGCTTCGATTGGGGCGATGTATTCTTTAGGAATAGCGCCACCAACGACCTTGTTTTCGAACAGGAAGCCTTCGCCAGGCTCACGCGGGGTGATTTCCAGCCAGCAATGACCATATTGGCCTTTACCACCGGACTGACGAACAAATTTACCTTCGGATTTAACAGCCTTGCGGATGGTTTCGCGGTAAGCAACCTGCGGGTTACCAACAGTGCAGCCTACTTTGAATTCGCGCAGCAGACGGTCAACGATGATTTCCAGATGAAGCTCGCCCATACCGGAAATAATGGTCTGGGAGGTTTCAGGATCAGTGTGAACTCGGAAGGTAGGATCCTCTTCAGCCAGTTTTTGCAGGGCGATGCCCATCTTTTCCTGGTCTGCTTTGGTTTTGGGTTCAACTGCTACGGAAATAACAGGATCAGGGAATACCATGGATTCCAGGATGATTTCGTTCTTCTCGTCGCAGAGGGTGTCGCCGGTAGTGGTGTCCTTCAGACCTACAGCAGCAGCGATGTCACCGGCGTAAACCATTTCGATTTCTTCGCGGTGGTTAGCATGCATTTGCAGGATACGGCCGATACGCTCGCGTTTGCCCTTAGTGGAGTTGTACACATAAGAGCCTGCGGTCAGGGTGCCGGAGTATACACGGAAGAATGCCAGCTTGCCGACAAACGGGTCGGTAGCAATCTTGAATGCCAGTGCTGCGAACGGAGCCTCGTCACTGGACGGACGCTCGTCGTCTTCACCGGTTTCAGGGTTAACGCCTTTGATAGGCGGAATATCAGTAGGAGCAGGCATGAAGTCTACGATAGCATCCAGCAGGGGCTGAACGCCTTTGTTCTTGTAGGAAGAACCGCAGCACACCGGGGTCATTTTGCAGGCGATAGTTGCTTTACGGATGCCGGCTTTGATTTCTTCCACGGTCAGCTCTTCGCCTTCCAGGTATTTCATCATCAGCTCGTCGTCAGCTTCAGCAACAGCCTCAACTAGGGCTGCACGGTATTCTTCTGCTTTTTCCTTCATGTCGTCCGGAATTTCGATGAACTCTTCTTCTTTGCCAAGAGCATCATCATAAACGATAGCCTGCATGTTGATTAAATCAACCATGCCTGCGAAGGTGTCCTCGAAGCCGATAGGCAGCATGATAGGTACTGCATTGGCACCCAGACGGTCCTTCATCATTTGGACTACGTTATAGAAGTTAGCACCGGTAATATCCATTTTGTTTACATATGCCATACGCGGTACGTTGTATTTGTCAGCCTGACGCCATACGGTTTCGGACTGAGGCTCAACGCCGCCCTTAGCACAGAAAACTGCAACGGAACCATCAAGTACGCGCAGGGAACGTTCAACCTCTACAGTGAAGTCAACGTGTCCTGGGGTATCAATGATGTTGATGCGGTGCGTATCATATTGGCCTTTAGAGCCCTTCCACATTGCAGTGGTTGCAGCGGAAGTAATGGTAATACCACGCTCCTGCTCCTGAACCATCCAGTCCATGGTAGCAGCGCCTTCGTGAACCTCACCGATTTTATGGGTTTTACCGGTGTAGAACAGAATACGTTCGGTGGTAGTAGTTTTACCGGCATCGATGTGAGCCATGATGCCGATATTTCTTGTACGCTCAAGCGGAATTAATCTGCCCACTTCTTCAAATCCTCCTCAATAAAACTGAGTCAGGCCATTACCAGCGGTAATGAGCAAATGCTTTATTTGCCTCTGCCATTTTGTGGGTATC
>CAVKMV010000097.1:0-4213 GCA_963657675.1 Ruminococcus intestinalis | reverse complement strand
AGCTGCACCAGTACCATTGGAAGCATCCATGATTTCACCGGCTACACGCTCGTACATGGTTCTCTCGCCGCGCAGACGGGAGTAGTTTACCAGCCAACGGATACCCAGAGTGGTTTTGCGGTCAGCACGTACTTCTACCGGAACCTGGTAGTTAGCACCACCAACACGGCGGGCACGTACTTCCAGCAGCGGCATTACGTTCTGCATAGCTGCATCGAACACTTCCAAAGGATCCTTGCCGGTTTTGGCACGGACCAGGTCAAATGCATCGTATACAATACGCTCTGCTACGCCTTTTTTACCGTCGAGCATAATTTTATTAATAAATCTAGTTAAAAGCTTAGAACCGTACACCGGATCCGGCAGTACGTCTCTTTTAGTTACAGGGCCTTTTCTCGGCATGTGTTTCCCTCCTTAGGATTACATCATTCTTAATGTTTTCTTGAAATTATTTCTTTGCTTTAGCACGCTTTGCGCCGTACTTAGAGCGGGATTGGTTGCGGTTAGCAACGCCTGCGGTATCAAGAGCACCACGAATGATATGGTAACGCACACCAGGAAGGTCTTTAACCCTTCCGCCTCTGATTAGAACAACACTGTGTTCCTGAAGATTATGGCCGATGCCCGGGATGTAAGCAGTAACCTCGATGCCGTTGGTCAAACGTACACGGGCTACTTTACGAAGTGCAGAGTTAGGTTTTTTCGGGGTAGTGGTGTAAACACGAGTGCAGACGCCACGTTTTTGCGGGCATTCTTTCAATGCCGGAGCAGTAGATTTGCTTTTCAGAACCTCTCTGCCTTTGCGAACCAATTGGTTAATTGTAGGCATATCGGCACCTCCTTTCCAAACAATTAGATTTTAATGATTATAAAAACCCGGCCATTGCCAGGCCCTTATCAAGCCTTAAGCACCGCGGCTGCCGCTGCCCTGACGTTGATATTGCACGCCCTGCCGATTTCCAGCATCGTCTCTGTGCAGTCAACGCTTACGGAGTTTTCTTCGCACAGCTCCTTGAGCCTGCCGGTAACACGTTCATCAGCATCACTTGCGATGTACACGATGGCAGCAGCCTGTCTTGCTACAGCCTTTTCTGTCTGCTTCACGCCCACAGTCCGCCCTGCGGCCTGCTTCAATGCTTCAAGTGCCATCCTGTTACCTCCTTCATCGAGCACATAGCTCTCCCGCGATACTTGTATATTGTAACATCTCATACACATCATGTCAACACTTTTTGACACTTTTTTTGAAATTTTTAAGAGCCGTTTTGTCGCTATTAATGCGCATTTTTCTTCACACGTTACCAAGTGTTTCATGAAATGAGCGCTCATATATAAAGTACACCCTGCAAGTACTTGTACGCAGCTTTTTTAGCCCCAGCAAAAATAAAAACTCCCCGGATAACATTAACAGCGTTACCCGAGGAGAAGTCATATTTACTTATTTTTTCCTACACAAGACCTAACAATTATGTAGGAAGCTGTCTGCTGCCCAAATTTACTTTACGTAGTAAACGCGATTTGGCTTGCGCGGTGCTGCAGGCGGAATCTTGCCATCAATATAGCCCAAAATACAATGACCCACGCCCTCGTATTCGCCCTCGATGCCCCAGTCCTTCAGCATCTGCCTGCCTTCGTCGGTTTCAAACTCCTCCTTGGCGCGGTTAATCCAGCAGCTGCCCAGTCCCAGCGCGTGCGCTGCCTGCATCAGGTTGCCCATCACCAGGCTGCCGTCATAGGGTGTATGCTTGCTGCTCTTGGGTCCCAATACGATTAAAACCACAGGCGCACCATAGAAGGTATCGCTTTTTGTGCCCATAATCTCCCTGTTCATCACAGACAGCCTGTCGCGCACCTCCTTGTTTGTGACGGCAATAATGATAATCTCCTGCTTGCCATGGCCGCTTGCGGCGTACAGGCCTGCCTCTATAACCTGGTCGATAAGCTCCTGCGGCACCATGTCTGCCTTATAACGGCGGATGCTTCTGCGTTCCTTTAATGCTTCCAGCTCTGCGTTCATTTTTATCACTCCTCATATATAATGTGCAATTAAAAAGCTTACAGGTTTAATTTCCTTGCATACTGCAAAATTCCTGCCTGCAAATGCAACAAAGATGTAAAATCTAAAAAGGCCAAGGCAGACATCCTCCGTCCGCCCCGGCCCTTGCAAAAATATTTTATTTTACCAGCTCACGCATTTCCTCAGCCGTCAGCGTAAAAATCTCCTTGACGGTATACAGCTCGCGGCGGCCGCGGCAGTCAGCAAACAGCGCCACGTCCACATCAGGGATATGGGTCATGGCCTCCTCGATGCTCTTGCCGTTTTTGGCATAGGCCTCAAAGCGCAGGATAAACTTTTTGCCAGTACCAGCAGGCACCAAAAGTGCTTCAAAGTAGTCATCCTCTCGCAGCACGCCCTCCAAATTTACCTTGCCGCGCAGCAGCACGTCGTCATATTGCTCCTGGGGCAGATAGATACGCATGTAGGCATCCAGAATCGTGCCCTCCTGCTTGCCCACGTTGTCAAAGGGCAGCTCCAGCGAAAAATCAATCCTGTCTGCATACACCTTATCCAGCACAGCCTTGGTGCGCTGCGGTGCCAGCAGACGCATTTTGGCATCACCCTGCACCGAAATATATACGCCTACGACCAATATGCCCAAAACAAACAGCACCAGCAAAATTTCTATAATAGTCAAAAGCATGTTGCTACCCCCTTACGCCTTGTGATAATCCTTGATAATGCAAATCGGCGTTTTTTCACTGCCGTTGCCGAAGGGATTATCAATGAGGATTTCGGATACCTTATCAGGGTCAACACCCTTGGACCAGCCCAAAACCGCTGCACGCTTCAAATCGTTGACGTCGGCGATGGCAGCGCCGTAGCAGCCGCAGGCCTTGGTGATCTCCTCGGCCACACGCTCAGGCTCGGACGGACCGTAGACAATGTGCTTGTCATAGGGTGGCATAGTGCCGGTAACATCATCAATCAAACGTGCCTGCTTGCCTGCCATGCGGTAAAACGTGCCGCTGACGCCCACGCACTTAGCGGCAAAGCCGCAGATAACGGCCCACAGCACGCGCGCACCGCCCTCGGCGTCAATCAATGCCTGCATGCTGTACCAGCTGCTGATGCTGCCCTTGGCCGGGAACAGGTGCGACAGCACCTTAGCCAGCGGTGACGGATGAAACTCCTCGCAGCGCATAGCACGCCCCTGGGTAATCGCCACGACGCTTTCGGCAGCGCAGACAACATCGCCAGGACCAATCTCGTCCTTGGCATATTCCAAAATCGCAGCGCAGATATCATCGTGATGCGTCAATATCCTTGTCGGCACAGGGATAATCTTATACTTTTCCATACTCTCACTCCTTTGCGGCCTTATCTGCCGCATATACCTTTTGTATCTTATCATACCATTTGGGGTCCAGGCGGACAATGTGTCCTTCCTTATCCGTAAACACGTTGCGCGTGTGCCCCTCTACGGCCACCGCCCCGTCGCGCAGGCGGATAACGGTGTAGTCAAACTCCATCTTGGCCTTGTTAAAGCCGCTCATTTTGACCTGCACCTCAAAATCATCGTCAAAGGTACAGGAATTTTTATATTTTGCCTGCACCTCGGTGATGGGGAAGATGATGCCTGCATCCATCAGCTCGCCCAGCGTTATGCCGCAGGCGCGCAAATAGGCCACTCGTCCCATCTCAAACCAGCGCAGGTAGTTGGCGTGGTGCACTACGCCCATCATGTCTGTTTCCACAAAGCGCACCTTGTCACGTATTGTAATCATATATTCTCCTTTTAGCCCCAAGGCAGCAGCAAAGACGCCGTCTCTGCCTTGCAATCAATTTATTATTATAACACTTTTAAGCCAAAGTAACTAACAAATCTTCGTTGGCGCACAAAATTTTCTGCAGCCTGTAATAAGCTTATTTTACCACAACTACCTGCGCAAAACAAAAAATTGCGCTTTCCTTTGCATAAGCTTCGCAGATGTGGTATAATTTGCCTTGTTGGCTTTGCGGCCAACCATTTGCGCCTGTAGCTCAGTGGATAGAGCAATGGTCTCCGGAACCGTGTGCGGAGGTTCGATTCCTCTCAGGCGCACCATGAAAAATCATCCCCTTTCCAAGCAAATTGGGAAGGGGATTTTTTAGTGGCTAAAAACAGGGGACTGCAGCCACTAGTGCCACAGCCCCCTGCAAAAAGGTGGGTAA
>CAVKMV010000096.1:0-6375 GCA_963657675.1 Ruminococcus intestinalis | reverse complement strand
GCCCCCGGCTATACTGATGAAGCACTGACGGTTTTGAAGGGCAAGCGCAAGGGTACTTACAACATTATCAAAATTGACCCGGATTACAAGCCGGAGCTTTTGGAGCATAAGCAGGTTTTTGGCATTACCTTTGAGCAGGAGCGTAATGAGGCAAAAATTACTGCTGATTTACTGGCAAAGCGTCCCACGGTTAACAAGGAAATTCCTGAGGGTGCTGCCCGCGATCTTTTGATTTCCCTCATCGTGCTCAAATATACGCAGTCTAATTCCGTATGCTACGTAAAGGACGGCCAGGCCATCGGCATTGGTGCAGGTCAGCAGTCGCGTGTGCACTGCACCCGTCTGGCAGGCAATAAGGCAGATATCTGGTGGCTGCGCCAGAACCCCAAGGTATTGGCACTGCCGTTTAAGGACAGCATCCGCCGTCCCGACCGTGACAACACCATTGACGTTTATATCTCGGACGACTATGAGGATGTGCTGGCAGACGGCGTATGGGAAAGCTTCTTCACCCAAAAGCCTGAGCCGTTGACCCGCGAGGAGAAAAAAGCCTGGGTTGCCCAGCTGAAGGATGTCGCCTTAGGCAGTGATGCCTTCTTCCCCTTTGGCGATAATATCGAGCGTGCACACCGCAGCGGTGTGCAGTACATTGCCCAGGCAGGCGGTTCCATCCGTGATGACAACGTTATTGAAACCTGCGACAAGTACGGTATTGCTATGGCCTTCACCGGCCTGCGCCTTTTCCATCATTAATAGAGTAGTGTAAAAAGAAGAACCGGGGCAGTAGCTCCGGTTCTTTTGTTAATTTTTTTGTTAATTTTGCTATAATTGCTTTAAGTCTATGAGGTGTACATTATCTAGTCCTAAAGCTTTTAGCTGCGATGTGCAATGTTACAATTATCCTTAGCGCAAAGGCAGTGCACATGGTATAATATTAAACAGAGAAGCAGGGCGGAGTGCTGGCTGTTATCCAGCCTGTGAAGGGAGGAAGGCATATGCTTTTGGGTGTAGATGTTGGCGGCACCTTTACGGATGCCGTGGTGCTGAGTGCTGGCGAGGTGGTGGCGCAGGCTAAGCGCCATACGACGCACGAGGACGTTTTGCAGGGCGTGCTGGCGGCGCTGGATGCGGTGCTGGCGCCCGGCATGCAGCAGCAGCTGGAGCGCGTGGTGATTTCAAGCACTATTGTAACCAATGCTCTAGCAGAGGGAAGGCTGGCGGCTGTGCCGCTGGCAGTGATTGCCGGACCTGGTATGAACGTGACAGGACGCTTCCCGGTGACGCCGTATTACCTGACGGGATATGTGGACCATCGCGGGAAGATTGTAGCGCGTACGGACTGGCAAAAGCACCAGCAGCTGCTGGCTAAAAAGGGCAGCGGCGTGTGCGCGGTCAGCGGCAAGTTTGCCGTGCGCAATCCCCAGCTGGAGCTGCAGGCAGAATATGAGCTGCAAAAGCGCGATTATGACAAGGTGTTTTTGGGCAGCAGCCTGAGCGGTGAGCTGAACTTTGTGCGCCGCACTAATTCTGCCTATTTCGCAGCGCAGGTTTATGACCTGTTTACGCATTTTTGCAGCCGTATAGAGCGAGCCCTTGCAGAGCGTGGCATTAGCGCACCTGTGCATATATTAAAGGCGGACGGTGGCACGCTGCCGCTAAACGTGGCCAAGGAGCAGCCTGTGGAGGCGGTGTTTACAGGTCCTGCTGCTTCGGTGCTGGGAATTGAGGCGCTGGCAGCACCGGCTGTGAACAGCATTTCCTTGGATGTGGGCGGCACTACTACCGACATTGCCTTTTGGGAGAACGGACTGCCGCTCATGGCCAGACGTGGAGCGACGATTAACGGTTATCCTACGGCTGTGCGTGCCTTTCATATGCGTAGTGTGGCGATTGGCGGCGACAGCAGGATTCATCAGAATGCGGATGGCAGCTACAGCGTGGGCCCGGAGCGCGAGGGTCCTGCTGCTGCCGTAGGTGGCAGCGTGGCGACGCTGGGTGACGCACTGATTGTGGCGGGTTACGTACAATTTGGCGATGTGCAAAGGGCGCAGGCCGCTATCGCTGCCTTTGGCGGCAGTCCGCAGGAGGAAGCGCGCAAAATAGTTACTAGCGCCGCACGCCAGATTAAGGTCGTAATACAGCAGATGCTGGACGCATGGGCCAAGCAGCCCGTGTATACGGTGGATGACGTTATCCGTGGTACGGAATTTGTGGCGCAGCAGCTGGTGGGCGTGGGCGGCGGTGCGCCAGGCCTGGTGCAGGCACTGGGCGAGGAGATGTCGCTGCCGGTGCAGATACCGCCGGGAGCAGGCGTGGCCAACGCCATCGGTGCTGCGGTGGCAAGACCTACGCTTAGCGCAGGCCTGCGTGCGGATACCACCGATGGCTTTTATATTATCCCCGAAAGCGGCTGCCGTGAAAAGCTGCCAACGCCGTTTAATAAGCAGGTGGCTATGGATATACTTTCTGCCTGGCTGCTGCAGCAGACTGCCACCTGGCAGCTGCCGGACGCACAGACTGAGCTGGTGTCCTACGAGCATTTTCATACAGTACACGGATATTACGATACCGGCGATATTTACAGCCTGCGCATGCAGCTGAAGCCGGGAATTTTGCATAAGGTTTGTGGCAGGGAGGTGGCTTTCGATGGCTAAGGATACTTTGGGACTGGTGTTTTTCCCTGCCTTTGACTGGATGATCAGCCCTGGCCATCCCGAACGCCAGGAGCGCCTGCTGTATACGCGTGACCAGCTGGAGGAGGAAGGAATCTTTGACTGTGAAGAAATCAGGGAATATCGTCCACGTCTGGCAGAGCTGTGCGATTTGCAGCGCGCCCACGTCGGCGTGCCTAATATCGCGCGCCTGATTACGCCTGCACATCTCACATCTGCTGGTGGCTGCCTGGTGGCGGCCGATGCTGTGATGCAGCGGCAGGTGCAGCGTGTCTTTGCGCTGGTGCGTCCGCCCGGACACCACGCTATGCGCGTCGTGCACGGAATCCGTGGCTTTTGTACTATCAATATCGAAGCAATAATGGTAGAATATTTACGTAGCAGGTACAATATCCGCAAAATTGCCGTTGTGGATACCGATGTGCATCATGGCGACGGCTCGCAGGACGTTTTTTATCACGATCCCGATACGCTGTATATTTCGTTTCATCAGGACGGACGCACGCTTTATCCGGGGACGGGCTTTCCCAATGAGGCAGGCAGTCCTGCGGCCTGGGGGACGAACATTAACCTGCCGCTTTTGCCGGGTACCGGAGACGAGGGACTGCACCGCCTGTATGATGGCCTGATCGCGCATATTTTGGAGGATTTTGCCCCCGAGCTGATTATCAACAGCGCAGGGCAGGATAACCATTTTAGCGATCCGCTGGCCTCGATGCAAATAACAGCGCAGGGATATGCCCGTCTGGCCGATAAGCTGAAGGCTGATATCGCCGTCTTAGAGGGTGGCTATTCGATTGAAAGTGCTTTGCCCTATGTCAATACAGGCATCATCCTGGCGATGGCAGGCATGGATTACAGCAGGGTGGTGGAGCCTGACCTGAGCGGACTGCGCAGGCAGGAGGAACGCTGCAACAAGCGTGTTGACCAGCTGATTGAAGAGGTGGGGACGCTTTATTTTCACCGCGACGAAACCAGCAAATACCTGCTGCAAAAATGTGGTGACACCTGGAGCAGGCGTAAGCATATTTATTATGATGAGGAAGGTATCCGCGAGGAGCAGGTAGAAAGCGTGCATTATTGCCAGCGCCATAGCTGTCGGGGTTATTTTACCCTGCAGACAGCGGCAGAGGGCACTCGCTTTGGCGATCAGAGTGCCTTTATTACCTGCTTGACGCGTGAAATCTGTCCGCATTGCCGCCAAAAGGCTATGGACGCGGCTCTGGCAGAAAAAAAGAGCGGCCGCTGGCAGTATGTGCTGGTGCAGGATATAGCCAGTGGCAGCGTAGAAAGTTTATAAAAAGAATTGAGGTTAGATGATGATTAAGGAATTGGTCGTAGCAACGCATAATTTGGGTAAGGTAGAAGAGTTTAAGATCCTGATGAAGGACCTGCCCATTGAGATAAAATACCTGGCTGACTTTGAGCCTGTGGAGGAGCCTGCGGAAACAGGCCGCACCTTTGCTGCTAACGCCCGTCAGAAGGCTGTTTATTATGCCAAAAGGCTGCATATGCCGTGCATCGCCGACGACAGCGGGCTGGAGGTGCAGGCCCTGGACGGCGCGCCCGGTGTGCGCAGCGCGCGTTATGCCGGCGAAAAGGCCAGTGACGAGGATAATAATAACCTGCTTTTGCACAACATGAAGTTTCAGGTGAAGCGCACCTGCCGCTTCCGCTGCGCCCTGTGCGTGGTGCAGGCAGATGGCAGGGTGATGAACGAGGTGGATGGCACCTGTGACGGGATGCTGCTGCATGAGCCCTTGGGTGAAAACGGCTTTGGCTACGACCCGCTGTTTTGGTCCACCGAGCTGCACAAGGGCATGGGTGAGGCAACCATGGAGGAAAAAAATAAAATCAGCCACCGCGGTAAGGCCATCCGCAAGCTGGTGTCTATCTGGAGAAAAAAGAAATGAGAATTGGCATCACCGGTGATACACATGGCAGCACGCAGGCCATCCGCAAAATTTTGCAGAGCACGCCGCCTGTGGATTTGTGGCTTCATACAGGCGATTATGCGACGGACGCCAATTTGCTGCAATCCGCCACGGGCATTGAGGCTGTGCGCGTGCGCGGCAACTGCGATTTGGTGGACGACGGTGCTAAGCTTGACGAATACCTGGAGCTTGAGGGCTTCAAGGTTTGGCTGACGCATGGCCACCGTTACATTGAGCGCAGCGTGCAGGCCGACCTGGGCTATTGGGCGCACCAGCTGGGGCAGGATATCGTGGTGTATGGTCACACGCACGTGCCTATGGACGAGGTCTACGCAGGCACGCTGCTGGTGAACCCGGGCAGTCCCGCGCGTCCCCGTGACGGGTCGGTGGCCTGCTTTGCAGTGCTCACGCTGGAGGCGGGGCAGAAGCCAAGGGTAGAATTTATTAAGCTATAAGGTTGCGCACATTAGGAAAGTTTATTAATTCCTGATGTGCGCACCTTTTTTTCCATGAAGTTATCACTCATGCCTGTTATAATTTAACCATCAGCTAGATATGCTGAGATGTTCCTTGAAAACTGCTTTAGCAAATATATTGTATAACTCGGTGCATAAGGGGTTATCAACCCTTCCGAGAATATCGGTAGCTGTGACCAGGCCGCCTGTGGGATACTGCGGCGGTGAGGTTTCCCTGCATCCGTGAGGGTGTGGGGAGAAGTCCAAAAGACAACACAGAACGATATGTGCGGACTGCGGTGCCGGTTAAGACACTATGGATTTTGGCAGCGACAATAGACGCCGGCCCGAAAGGCCGGAAAAATCCGTGAAACCTGCAGCAGAGGTGCTGCAGCGAACTTAGCGGAAATCCTGAAGCAAGCTGTTAGTAGTGAAGCAGAGAAATCTGTGTATAACAAAATCCCATGGTAAAAGTAGCTCAATACTAAAGTTGGATTTTGCCCACAAAAGGCGTTTTGAATCTGAAAGACGGGTGAAATTTACAGGTAAGCATTCCTGTGGCAGGCAAAAAGGGGCAAGAAGCTCAGGGTCGCTCCCAAAGGCTCAGACTTGTCTTCTGCGTGGTCGAATAAACCGGAAGCTGTTAGTCACGTAAGGCGAAGGCCTATACAATATATTTGCTAAGGCAGTTTTTACTTTATTGAAAAATTGCACCCGCTGCGCTTAGGCGTGGTGGGTGCTTTTGTCGTAGTGGCAAAAAGCGTGGGACGATAATGCAATGCCAAAGCTTCACGCCTTTTTTATGATAACGGAAAGCATACTGATGTATTCCGCCCGGGTATTTGCTGTCCAAAAATCCTTAATGGAGGTAATTTTTATCGGTCCGGCAATGCGCAAATGCTGCTTTTGGAGATATTGGATAATAGTATCGTGGATTTTGGCAGATTGAGGCTGAAAAGCACCCTGAAAGATATACGTAAGATACCTTCCGGCAGGTAGGACAAGCCTGTTTTTATTGGTTGCGTCAATAGAGGCAGGGGAGCAATAGTAGCGTTTTTGCCTGCATTCGCCATTAAGGAAATCTTCTGCTGTAATTATCCAGCTAACCTTGCAGGCCTTAAAGTGGTTTGACCTGTAAACCGGCAAATTAAAGGTCCCCAGGGTTTGGATACGTGTTTTAATCGGGAGCTTTTTATCTACTAATGTGCTCAGAATCAATGTTTCCTGCTTTTGCTCTGTAATGCCTATGCTCCCCGGCTGGTAGGTGGGTATTTTTGCTAAATCTGCACGGACATTACTGATATCAGCTATTAA
>CAVKMV010000095.1:0-6462 GCA_963657675.1 Ruminococcus intestinalis | reverse complement strand
CGCCAAATCAACTACGTGGATATAGTCGCGCACACCTGTGCCGTCATGCGTAGGATAATCATCGCCAAAAATATGCAGCCTTTGCAAGCGGCCCACCGCCACCTGCGTAATATACGGCATCAAATTATTGGGTACGCCGCTGGGATTTTCGCCAATCAGACCGCTCGCATGTGCGCCGATGGGATTAAAATAGCGCAGCAGCACCACGTTCCAGTCAGGGTCCGCCACATGCAGGTCGCGCAAAATTTCCTCCAGCATCGACTTGGTATGACCATACGGATTAGTACAGCTACCCTTAGGACAGCTTTCTGTGATGGGCACTACGGCCGGATTGCCATAAACCGTTGCCGACGAGCTGAAGATAATATTTTTGCAGCCCGCCCTGCGCATTACGTCAAGCAGCACCAAGGTGCCGGTTATATTATTATCATAGTATTCCAAAGGCTTCTGCACTGATTCACCCACGGCCTTGAGGCCTGCGAAGTGGATGACACAGTCAAATTTATTCTCAGCAAAAACCTGCTCCATACCCTTGCGGTCGCGGATGTCCGCTTCGTAAAAGGGCACAGGACGACCCACAATCTGCTCCACACGCTGCAAGGCCACCCTGCTGGCGTTCACCAGATTGTCAACCACGACCACGCTATGACCGGCGTTAATTAATTCTATGACCGTGTGCGAGCCGATATAACCCGCACCACCTGTTACTAAAATATTCATTCCTATCACCCCGTATTATTCCTTGGCAGAAGACTGCGTTATTCGTTCATATGCCTATTTTACAACCTGCTGCCTTAAAATAAGGTGAATACTCCTGTCAAAAATAAAGCTCATCTCCATCAGCTACCAATTATCGGCCTGCCCTCCAGCGTGTTGACCAGCTTTGAGAGCTGCCATTTTATTGTGTCCACCGGATTCTCATAATTGGCCATCTCATGCAGGCCACGCTCGCGCACGCGCTTTTGCAAAAAACTTTCGCCATCCTTTTTGTAGACACAAAGGTCGGCGTCCGCAACAACGCGCACATAGGTTTCGTGGTCCAGCCTGAAGCCAAAGCCGCTGACCATGCTTTCGTCCAGCTCGTAGACGCGCGCCACCACCAGCACATCCACCTGGCTCTTTTCGGCCAGTGCCTGCAGTGCCGCTTTGTTCAGCTTGGCTCCGCCGCGCACCGCATCTGTAACCAGCTGCTGCGCCGCACCGTCATCCGTAAGCTTATAATCAGGAAAGTGATAAGCCCACTTTACGACCTGCCGCCACTCTTTATAGACCGCGCCGTTAACTCCGCCATCGTTATCTATAACAACAAAGGCTACAGGCCGCTCGGCAAAATCGGCCAGTGCCTGCTGAGGCAGGGAAATCGCGCTGCAGCAGGCAAAAACCAGCACCAAACATAACCTGATAAGCCATTTTATCTGTTTCATCTAATCACCCGCCTTTTTTCTAAGCTCCAAGCATTACTGAAATATTCTTTTGCCAAACAGCACAAGCCTTACAGCAGACGCTCTACTGCGCCCCGCGTCACCTGCACCATATAGGCAAAGGCCTTGTTGTATATCTCCTGTGGTGCCACGCTTTCGCTCTGCGTGCGCTTCACCACCACGCCGCAGACAGCGCCGGCCTGCAGCCCCAGCGCCTGCGCCGTCACAAACAGTGCCGACGTTTCCATTTCGTAGTTCAAAACGCCCAAGGCCTGCCACTGGGCCATTGTCCCGACAAAACGACGCGGGACGTAGCCTGTGAAGCTATCATAACGCTCCTGCCCCGGCCAGAAGGTGTCACTGGATGCGGCAATGCCCAAATGATAGGGAGCGCCTGCCTCCTTTGCCGCCTGCACCAACGCTGTGGTCACGTCAAAGCAGGCCACGGCAGGAAATTCCAAAGGCGCATAATGCTGCGAGGTGCCATCCAGGCGCACGGCAGCCTTGTCGATGATAATATCACCCAAATTTACATATTCCTGAATCGTTCCCGTAGTGCCAAAGCGGATGAGCTTTTTGATGCCCATGCGCGCCAGCTCCTCCAGACAGATGGCCACAGACGGCCCGCCCATGCCTGTAGAGCAGACTAAGACCGGAGAATTCGCGATATGCGTCAGATAACTGGTATATTCACGATGCGCCGCTATAAAGCGTGCATCCGTGCCCAAGGCCTGCGCCAGTGGCTGCACACGCCCGGGGTCGCCCGGCAGGATGGCGATGGTGGCACCCTGCAGCTCCCTGGCGGCAAAGCCCACATGATAAAGTACCTCGTCGTTAGCTGCGTAATGCTTTTGCATGCTGTTCACCCCACATTCTATATCTTCTCCAAGGCCGCACCAGACGGCTTCGTACAAATTTTAAGCAGCTACTTACTTAAACAGCTCTGCCTTCGTCCCTGTTTGCGTCGGCTCTGTTCCCATATAAGCCGCAATCGTCTGGCCGATATCGGCAAAGGTCTGCATGGGTGCCAGATGCCTGCACGGCACGCCTGCCCCCGAAAAAAGCACAGGAATTTTTTCACGCGTATGGTCGCTTCCCGTCCAGCTTGGGTCGTTGCCATGATCCGCCGTAATCAGCAGCAAATCATCCGGTCGCAAAAGCGCTGTAATTTCCGGCAGACGCCTGTCAAAATATTCCAGTGCTTCGCCATAGCCAAGAATATCACGGCGATGGCCGTAGGATGAATCAAAGTCGACAAAATTAGTAAAAACAATGCTGTTATCCGGTGCGTCCTGCACAGCCTGCAGTGTTGCATCGGCCAGCTTAGCCAAACCACCTGCGGCGTAATGCTTCGTAATGCCACGGTGCGCAAAAATGTCGGCAATCTTGCCAACTGCATATACGCTGCCGCCTGCTGCCACCATTTTATCCAGCAGTGTGGGCTGCGGCGCAGGCACTGCGTAATCATGGCGGTTAGTGGTGCGGACAAAATCGTCGGCACAGCTGCCCACAAAGGGGCGGGCGATGACCCTGGCAATATTATAGGGTCGCACCAGCTCAAAGGCCAGTCTGCACAGGTCATATAAACGCTCCAGGCCAAAGGCCTTCTCATGCGCCGCAATCTGCAGCACGCTGTCGGCAGAGGTATAAATTATCGGCTTGCCGCTTTTTATATGCTCCTCGCCCAGCTCCTTAATAATTTCGGTGCCACTGGCGTGACACTCGCCCAAAACGCCCGGCAGCTTGCCTGCATTTACCAGCTTAGCAACCAGCTCTTTGGGAAAGCAGTGCGGCACGTCAGGGAAATAGCCCCAGTCAAAATCAACCGGCACACCGCTGATTTCCCAATGACCGCTCAGTGTATCCTTGCCGCGGCTCACCTCCTGCGCAAAGGTGCAGGCACCAATGCTATGTGCAGCACCAAGACCTGCTGTCAATGGCGCCTGACGGCTCATTTCCGCAGCAGCCTGCAGGCCACGCTCTGCCAAATGCGGCAAATGCAACGGTTCTATCTTGCCACCTGCCTTACGCGGATTACGGGCAAACCATTCCACAATATGCCCCAGGGTATCTGCGCCCTCATCACCAAAGGCCGCAGCGTCATGGGCATAGCCAATACCAAAGGAATCTAATAACAATATAATCGTCCGGGACATTATTTCACCTGCTTTCTTAAGCAAAAGGGAGCTGCCTGCGTCCTGCGCCAACAACTCCCTCTTTCATCAAAATCCCAGCTGTTCGCCTACCAGGATAACCTTAATGCGTCCCTTCACGCGGCTGGTGCGCGTAATGACAATCTGCGAGCAGATGCAGTCGGCAGACACACAGTTAGCACAGCTGCCGGTTTTATAGCAGGGTGTGCCAAGCCCTGGGAAGCGCTGGGCGTTAATGGGGGCGGCAACGTTGCGCGCCCTGTCCATCGCTGCCTCCAGCGAGCCGGCAACCTTGTTCAGCCCTGCAACCACCAGCACCTGCTTCGGTCCGTATATGAGCGCGGCAACACGGTTGCCGTTGCCGTCAATATTCACCAGCTGGCCGTCGCTGGTGATAGCGTTACTGCTGAGCAAAAAGGTATCGCACAAAAGCGCCTTGTGCATCAGCTCCTGCTTTTCCTCCGGCGTTTTGGCTGTGTCCCTGTCGATAACAGGATTGCGCTTTTTTACCGCAGCCAAAAGCCCGACCTCGCCAATGGTCACCGATCCACCCCAGGACACAACATCCGTTGCGGGAATCAGCGCCAAAGCCTGTGCCACTGCTTCTTCCTTATCTGGGCAATAATAAGCGTCAAAGCCACGCATTTGTAATTTTTTGACCAACGCCGCTCCCAGCGCCGCATTTCTCAAAGCCTCAGCCTGCTGCATATTTCTCTCTCCTATAAACCGTCAAATTAGCAAACTAAAATATCTGCGGAGGATTTATTCCAAATCGCCGATAGCGACCTCGTCTACGCCGTCCTCCTCGGCCAGGTAAACGTTGATAGCTTCCTTGCGCGAGGTAGGAACGTTCTTGCCTGCAAAATCGGCACGGATAGGCAGCTCACGGTGCCCGCGGTCAATCAAAACTGCCAACTGAATAGCCTTAGGGCGGCCCATGTCGATAATAGCATCCAGGGCTGCACGGATAGTGCGGCCGGTGTACAGCACATCATCCACCAAAATAACAGTTTTACCGTTCAAATCCAGGTCAATTTCGGTGCCATGCACAATCGGGTTATAAGCCAGGGTAGAAAGGTCATCACGATACAGGGTGATATCAAGCATACCAACAGGCAGCTCCACGTGTTCGATCTCCTTGATGGCAGCGGCCAGACGCCCGGCGATGGGCACGCCACGGGTACGGATACCAACCAGCACTACGTTATCTACACCTTTATTTCTTTCGATAATTTCATGGGAAATACGGACGATAGCACGACGCATGGCGTCAGCATCCATAATAACGTTCTTTTTAACAAAATTGCTCATTTTGCTCACCTCATAATTTTATTCGCACCCTGCGGTGCTTATCAATACTGCCAGTGCGGCAGACCAATCCTAATTAAACTGTCCCAGACGCAGACGGGTAACAATCTTGTGCATATCCTCCGGCAGCGGCGCTTCAAAGCGCAGCCGTTCGCCAGTACGCGGGTGTGTAAATTCCAGCGTCTGCGAATGCAGAGCCTGGCCACAAATAGCAAAGGGCGTCTTCATAGGCGAATATTTAGGGTCTCCTACCAGGGGATAACCCAGATATTCCATATGCACGCGAATCTGGTGCGTGCGCCCCGTGCGCAGACGGCAGCGCACAATGGTATATTTGCCAAAGCGCTCCAAAACCTCGTATTCTGTAATGGCATTGCGCCCGTCCTCCTTGACCACGGCCATCTTCTTGCGGTCCGTCTTATCGCGGGCGATGAGCGTTTCAATCACACCACTATCGGTTTTGATATTGCCACGCACCACTGCGAGGTAGGTGCGCTGCGCTGTTTTTGCCTGTATCTGCTGCGACAGCGACAAATGCGCTGCATCGTTTTTGGCACAAATCATGATGCCGCTGGTATCCTTGTCCAGACGGTGTACGATGCCCGGGCGGATAACGCCGTTGATCCCCGAAAGGTTGTGACAATGATACAATAGCGCGTTGACCAGCGTACCGCTGTAGTTGCCGGCAGCGGGATGCACCACCATCCCCCTGGCCTTGTTGACCACGACAACGTCCTCGTCCTCGTAAATGATGTCCAGCGGAATAGCTTCCGGCTGCACGTCCAATGGCTGCGGCTCCGGCAGCGTCACAACAATTTTATCACCAGCCTTCAGCTTGTAGTTAGACTTGAGCACCTTGCTGCCCTTAACCGCACGACCCTCATCCAGCAGCTTCTGCATATTGGAGCGCGTAAGCTCCAGCAAAGCCGCCAGACCCACGTCCGCGCGTTGGCCGGCCGCCTCCTCGCCAATAATCAGCTCCTGCTGCTCCCCAGCAGCTCCGTTTTCAACAAACTCCATATAATCAGTCCTACTCCCGTACAAATTGCAATATCCGCCACGTTGAAGATGGGCCAGATACGAAAATCAAAAAAATCAATCACCAGCCCCTGGCGCGCCCTGTCGATGAGGTTGCCCAAGGCGCCGCCGGCAAAAAGTGCCGCGCCAATACACGCAGGCAAACCACCTGCGGCAATTTCCCTGCGCATAAACCACATACCACCGACAACAGCCAAGGCGATGATGACAAACAGCCATCTGCTGCCTTCCAGCATACCAAAGGCCGCACCCGGGTTTAAAATAAACGTCCAGTGAAATACATTTTTCAGCACCGGTACGCTTTGCCCCACAAAAAAATGTGTTACCACATAATACTTTGTTGCCTGGTCTACGAGCAGAACCAACAAAGCTAAAAAAGCATAAATCATACCATACTCCTCTTTAATTGATATGTATATTATAGCACATTAACGGCATGAAAATACAGATGACACAAAAAGTTAAAGAAAAAAGCCATTGCGCTTTTACAAGTATCCCCCAATTTTTGTGGTGTGGTCGGCGCTTTGACACTTTGTGTGGTC
>CAVKMV010000094.1:0-6905 GCA_963657675.1 Ruminococcus intestinalis | reverse complement strand
CATAAGCGCCATCCTCGTCTATGGTTACGGCTGTGGCTTTAAGATATCCTGTCATAAGCAAAAAGCCAAAAATATTCGTCTGTGTATCCTTTATTTTGGGATAAATGATATTAGTTTCAATGACCCGTTCCACACTTTGACCGTTTATCAAACTTCTCAGGCTTGCGTGCACAGCATCGCTGGCAGTACCCAAAATTTCACGGATGACCACATTTCCTGACGTCTGGCCCCAATACGGCACTGCCTCACAATAATTGCTGAAATAATTGCAGACGGACCACGGATTGTAAATATCTGTACTACCAAAGCGATAACCATCGTACCAGTCCTTAAGCTCTGCCATGCTTTCTGTCGCATTGTAATATTCTGCCATTGCCTGAACCTCTGCATCGGTAAAGCCAAAATATTCACTAAAGCTTCTGCTTAGCACAGAATATACACGCACATTATTCAGGCCACTAAAAATACTCTCCTTTGCCACGCGCAAAATGCCGGTGAGCACCCCCAATGCTACATACTGGTTATCCTTAAAGGCTGCCGAAAAAAAGTTTCTTGTAAACTCTACGGCTTGCTGATAGTAGCCATTTATATAGCCTTCCTGTATCGGTGTATCATATTCATCAATAATAATAACAGCAGGAACACCGTAATGTGCTGTCAGCATACGTGAAAGCACCCGCAGGCTCATCATGTAGTCCGCTACAGCGGCTGTATCATTAGTAATTTTTTTATAGAAGGAAATATCCGTCGCCGCCACCCTGTCGCTGTTTTCCAGCTCAGCATGTCGTGCAAACTCATCTCTGACTATAAACTTTAAAATCTCGGCCGCTACATTCCAGGTAGATGCCTTTATATCCTTCAGGCTTAAAAAAACCACCGGATACTTTCCCTGCTCGCGCGTATAGCGTTCTCCCTGCGCCCAAATTTTTTTATCAGAAAAATATCTGTCCGTACCTGCAGCAGTCTTTTCAAAAAAAGTACGTAGCATATCCATATTCAAGGTCTTGCCAAAACGCCGTGGTCGTGTGAAAAGAATTACACCGGCACCATCATCCAGAATATCCTTGACGAGCAGGGTCTTATCAACATAATAAGCTGTATCACAAATTTGTTTGTAATTAGTCCTGCCGATCGGCAATGGTAGCTTTTTCTGCATAAGCAGCCTCCTCGCTTTTACTCGTGGTCATGTTACCTATTCTCTACTTTTATTTTAGCATCTTTGTCAGACACTTTCAAGCAAGCACTATCCAGCCAAAACCTGCCAAAGAAGTCAAAAAGGAGACGGCCTACGGCCGTCTCCTTAATTTTACGCGCGTTTAAAATTTAGGGTTAAATTAGAAGGTAAAGGTTACGTCGGTCCAGATGCGGTGATCCTTGTAGCGATCCAGGCCATCCTTCAATTCGCCGCCGATAGCATCAACAAGCTTGGATTCAGTTCTGTAATAAGCTACGTTAGCTACCACGTTCTTAGCGAAGGTGTAGTTTGCGCCCACGCCATAGCCCTTGAAGCCGGTCATACCAAAGGTATTGGCATCAGTGGTGTGTGCTACATAGGTTTGCGCACCCTGGTCATAATATTTAGCCCAGGCACCCCAGCTGCCTGCCTCGTCAGCCTTAGCTCCCTTGTAGGACAGGCCGATAACGAAGCCGTCATCATCCAGATATTTGTCAATAGCAGGGTTTACCTCACCACCTTCTTGTTTATTGAGCTTATCAGCAGAAAGGTCGCCCTTCAAATACATTGCGGACAGGTTGAAGTGACCGATATCATAGCTGAGGCCTGCATGCCAGATGCCGTTGTCAATATCAGTCTTACCAAATTCTGATTCACCGCCAGAAATACCTTCTACATAGCCTGTGCCCATGTCCTTGAATTTGACATAGCCGACATCTGCCTTCAGGCCCTTGGCCAGCTCGCCCTCTACTGCCATGCCCCAATATTTGCCGCCGTTGGTAATATCGCCGGTTACTGTCATATCTTTTTGTGCATACGTTGTTGTAAGCTCACCAGGTAAAACGGTAATATCATCGGTGGCCTTGCCGACATAGCCCTTCAGCTTCAGCTTGTCGCCATAGGACAGCTCTACGCCGTCTGCACGGGTGTCATAAATATTGCCGTCTGCCAGGTACAGGTTGTAACGGCCGGCAGTCACGTTCACGCCAGCTTGCCCTGCACGTAAGCGCGCTGGAAGCTGGTGTTTTCGTTGCCGGTATTGTCGCTCAAATCCTGGATGTTCTGCAGCATGCCGGTGTAGGTCCAGTCATCATTAATCTGGCCGTTAACCCAGATACGGGAACGGATATCAGCCACATGGTTGGAGGCATTGCCTATACGTGCTTTTGCATTGTCTGCTATCTCTCCCTTATACATTGCGCCGTCCTGGTCCACATAACGGAAGCGCACCTCGCCGGTAATTTTTACATTGTCAGCCTTCTTTTCCAGGTTGGCAACACGCACGCCCAGGTTATCCAGCTCCTCGGCAAATTCTGCAGCCAGCTTGTCCACGTTTGCGCCCTTGGCCATAGCCTTGGCTACGATTTGCGCCATTTCATAGCGGGTCATCAGCTTGTCGCCGCCAAAGGTGCTGTCGCCATAGCCTTCGATTACGCCTGCAGCAGCCAGCTTGTTGATGCTGTCATAGGCCCAGTGACCTGCGGGAACGTCGCTGAACGGATTGGCAGCATAAGCGGAAGCGGTTACGCCCAGCGCCATTGCCATTGCCAGTACTAAAGATTTTTTCATGATAGTTTCCTCCTCGTAGAGTAATTTATTTTTACTCAGCGGAGACACTGCACTGCCACAGCCAAAACTATCCTTGTTCCGTTCTGTCTATCGCACTGCCCGCTCCGCCAGGTACTAACAAATTGCTGCGGCCAGCCCCCAAGGGTACTGTCCACCTGTCTCGTATCATTGTATCATACAGCAATAGCAATGTAAAGTAAAATATTGAGTTTATGATATATATATATATATATTGATTATAATTGGTATGCTATTTGTAACACAAAAATCGAGGAGAGTAATTTCAAGTATAGGCTAAGCTTTGGGCAGTTTATATAAACTATAGTGTAAATGCAAAAAATAAATTTTCCCCGACTATTCCACCTCCGATTCCACGCAGTCATCCTGCCCCAGCGCAGCAGCAAGTGCCGTCAGACGGTCTGCTTCCTTTATATTCTTCTTTGTGCCATAGCCTTCCCTATAGCAGCGCGCCAGATTATAAAGCGCACCTGCATAGCTTTCGTCCTCCGCCGCACGCTTAAACCATTTAAAGGCCTCAGCATAATCCCGCTCCACAACAACGCCCTGGGCATAATAGATACCGATATCATTCATAGCGGCGCAATGCCCCTGCTCTGCTGCCTTTTTATACCAGGTCAAAGCCTTGGGACGGTTCTTTTTGGTGCCCTTGCCGTTTTCATAGCACTTGGCGACATTAAACTGCGCCTGCGCCTGGCCATTTTTAGCAGCTTCATTGTACCAATAAAAGCTTTGCTTCAAATCTACTTCAATACCCAGCTCTTCATTGCCCTCATCATAAATATCACCCAGGACGCACATCGCATCAACGCTGCCGGCTTCCGCCGCCTCAGTAAAGTATTCCAAAGCTTCAGCAGCATCGCGCTCCACTACGATGCCATTAAAATAGCATCTACCCAAATTGTACATACCGGCTGCGTCTCCGTCCTCTGCTGCTTCAGTGTAATAATCAAAGGCCCTCTGTGCGTCAGCCTCCACGCCATAACCATTTTCGTACAGCAGACCAAGACAGGTTTTGGCTGCGCTCAGCCCTTGCTCCGCTGCCTTTTGGTAGTATTGTAATGCTTCGGCATAATCTTCATCGACAAAATTGCCCTCATAATAAATATCAGCAAGGTTTTTTTGTGCATGTGGATCACCGCCATCGGCACCCTTGGCTATCCACTGCATGCCGACGACAGTATTCTGCTTGCAGCCGAGTCCATACAGATAGGTATCACCCAAGCCATTGAAGGCAGAGATAAAATCCTGCTCTGCTGCCTGCAGATAGTAATAATGCGCCTTTTTATAATCCAGCTCTACGCCTAAGTCCTCTGTCATATAGCAATCCGCCAAAGCTGTCTGTGCCGGGGCGGACCCGCCATCTGCCGCCATTTCCATGTATCTCAGGGCTTCTTGGGGATCTTCGTCCACACCCCTGCCAAACTGGTAGCAACGGGCAACGATATAGCAGGCATCGGCATTAGGTTCCCCGCCAGCTTCTGCATCTGTCAATGGCAGCAAAAATATTAATGCCTTTTTATAGTTAGGCTCTGTACCATATCCATAATAATAGGCGCTGCCTACGCATAGCCTTGCAAAACTATAGCCCTCCAGTGCAGGTCTGAAAAGCAATTTTAAGGCCTTTTCTTTATCTTCCTCCACCCCGATGCCATTAATGTAAAAATAGCCAAGGCGCATCATCGCTTCAATATTGCCGGCGGCAACAGCCTTTTGCAGGTAGGTCACAGCCTTTTGCAGCTCATCAATTTTTTCATACGCCTGCGCCTGTTCATAATATGTGTCCGCAGCGCCTTCCTCAAAGCCAAAAATTTCGTTTACCGTCTCATCAAATTCCTCATAAAAAGGACTGGCAGGCGAATCAAACTCCAAGGCTGCCATTGCCCTCACCGCTGCATGGTAATACCAGCTTTGCTCAGCCTTGCCGCGTTTAAAGCGCTGCCAAAGCTCTTCCCCATATTTTTCGTAATCACGCGCTATGGCTCGCATATTGGCCAGCTTGTCTGCCAAAACCAGCATCTGCTCACGTTCGTCCGCCGCTGCCAGGTGCGCCAGGGCCTCCTGCTTGCGTTTTTCCCACGGGTCCTCCTTGTGCTGCTCGGTGTGACCTGTTACGAGGGCTGCAACATCAGCGCCAAATTTTTCTAATATATCAGCAAGCGTAGCATCTGTGTCCTCCACAACGTCGTGCAGCACGCCTGCCGCCATCAAATGCTTATCGCCTGTCATAATCTCCAAAATATGCATTACCTCCAGTGGATGTACGATGTAAGGCATAGCAGTTCCCTTGCGTAAACCGTTACGATGCTGGGAAACAGCATAAGCAATGGCGTCGTTCAGCAAAGCGTTGTCTGCTAAATCCTGCGCAGTAAGTTCAATATTTTCGGCCATGGTACCACACTCCTTTGTAAATTACGCTAAATATTTATATCTACTATGTATAGATATTTCGCCATTAAAATTTTTTCTCCTGCCTGATATTTAGTCATATGGCAGTTTTTAAGGACGCAGGCTTATGCCATGCGTAGCACAAACTTTATTAAAATACAGAGTTTGTGCTATCAATAGCAAAAACTTTGTAAAAAAAGAAGTTTGTGCTATAATACTGCCATCGTCAGGGATATTTTGGAGCGCGAAAATCGCCGTGGCCATTGGCAAAATAGGCAGCAGCAAGGTCGATTTTATTGCCAGCTCTGCCGACGATAAAAAATATATCCAGGTGACGGAGTCTATGCTGGGCGAGGAGGTGCGCAGGCGTGAGCTGGCACCGCTTAAAAGCATCCAGGATAATTATGAAAAGCTGGTCTTATCCCTTGAGCCGGGGCTGGATTCCTCGTATGACGGCATTAAATCTATAAATTTGCTTGACTGGCTGCTTGAGGAATAGAGGGCGGAATAAACTATAATGGTCTCCGCATGAAGCTAGAAATATATTTTCCAACTCTGCTTCCTTAAACTTATACTCTTTAAGCATTTTTCTCCTCGCAATCGCATATCCTTGTCTTTCCCATATTAGTCAGTGCATTATTTTTATTAATCTTGTAAGTAGCACTACAAATATCGTATTCCTTTTCCTCTGCACTCTTTTTTAATTGCATTAGCCCACCTAATAAATCGAAAGCAAGGTCATTGGTAAAATATTGCTTTGCATTCTGTCTCAACCCTCTGTACGTTTCACCATACCTAGAAATATATTCATCTGACAACCATATAAAAGCAGGTATACGCACATTACCAAGGCCTTTAAACACTGGAGTGCGCCCATGGCCAACTTCAGCACCATGGTCAGAAAAATATACCATCGCCTGTAAATTTAGTTTCTCCTTAGCATATTGATAAGCCTTATTAAGCACACCATCTGTATACAAGATGCTGTTATCATAGGCATTTTTGCCAAAAGCACCACCTTCTTTGTCATCCCAGACATTGCATTCCCTAGGATATCTGAAATCGTATTTTTCGTGACTTCCCTTTAAGTGCAGCACTATAAATTTATTTTTGTTATCTTGCAAAATCCTGGTCAAATAGTCAAGAAGTCCTTCATCATATTGCGTAACGCCAAAATCCTGCAACAACCATCTGCTCTTATCTGCAGAACTACCTATAACGGAGTTATAACTGCTATTTATATCCACATAGCCTTGGTTGCTATACCAATATGTTGCGAAGCCACAGGCGCGCGCCATATCTATTATAGAAACACTGTCTTCCAGCTTTTGACCATTATATTGATTGGCATTAGTTAAGGCTAATGATAATGACTTTACCGTATTAGGAAAAGTTGAATAACTATTTGTCAAACAGATGGCGTTATCACTTGTCAGCATTTGCGACAGCCATGGAGTAGTTTCCCGGTCATAATTTGTATTAAAGGCCTTCATATGTTGACGATTAGCAGATTCACCAATAACAACCAAAATTGTACCAAAATCAGCAGGAAGGCTGCTTTGCATATGCGTACGCTGTAAAACGGCACTATGTAAACTAATATAACTCTGCAAATATTGCTCATATTGCAAAGCTCCCTGAATCAAACCCATTGAGCTGGTTCTCAAAACGATACTCTTTTTATTAAAAAGAAAGGCAGCGCTCAAAACAGTTATAGCCAAAATATTGTAAAAAGCCATTCCGGCAGGCACTCTGC
>CAVKMV010000093.1:0-6916 GCA_963657675.1 Ruminococcus intestinalis | reverse complement strand
AAGAGCAGGTGGTGCGCAAACCTTTGGTAGAAATATTATCTTTAATTGCGCCCGGGATGCCTGCCAGCGGTGCAATAGCCTCGCCTGCGGCAATTTTGGCGTCAACCTTGGCAGCCTGTGCCAGGGCATTTTCTTTATCTAAGGTTACATAAGCGTTAACCTTATCTTCAACTGCGTCGATGCGCTCATACAAGGCGTTGGTCAGCTCGACGGAGCTTACTTCTTTATTAACGAGCTTTTCATGCAGCTCGTGCGCAGTAAGTTTATACAAATCCACAGCATTAGCCTCCTTCTTATTCGATTACGCGCGGTACCTTAAAGCCGTCGTTGTGGACAGCCGGAGCATTTTTAAGCGCTTCCTCATGGGTTACGCCCTCTTTGACAACGTCCTCGCGCAGTACGTTGCTAACAGGCAGCACATACGGTGTAGGCTCGATACCGGTAGTATCAATGTGTTCAAGAATATCGGCATAGTTAAGAATCTGGTTGAACTGTTCCGTAAAAACATCCATTTCGGAAGCAGGAACGGTTAAACGGGAAAGCTGTGCAATATGCTTTACGTCTTCAGCAGATACTTTCATTTTTTCACCATCCTATAATCACTCAATTTATTTTTAGAAATAACCTGTTTTATTATATCACATCCAGGTATAGAGTACAATTTACTTATCATTAGTTTACCTGTAGTGTTCATTACGTAACGTCACAGATTGCAGCCTGATTCTTTGCGCAGATCTATAAGCAGCACTTGACCGATTGTTACAACCGTAAGCTAAACTTATGACATAAAAAATTCACTTGACTTAGAGCTAGCTTCAAGCAATAAACTGAAATCAGTTAAACGCCAACATTCCCGCTTACATATTATCTGTAACATCTAAAGGAGGTTTTCATATGTTTGGTTTAGGCTTACCGGAATTACTGCTCATCCTCGTCATCGGTTTGATTTTCTTCGGTCCTGGAAAGCTGCCTGATATTGGCAAGGCCTTGGGTAAAAGCATGCGCGAATTTAAGCAGGCTGTAAATGAAGTAGATCCCAAGCAGCTTGAGACAAAGGCAGAAGAAAAAAATGATGCCGCAGCAAGCAAATAACCAGCAGGAAGCTATTTCCTGCGATAAGGATATGACGCTCGTAGAGCATTTGCAGGATTTGCGCAGCTGCCTGCTCAAAAGCTTCGCCGCACTAGCAGTCGGTACAGGCATCAGCATCTACTTTTTACAAAATATCATGGACGTACTCACAAGCGCGGCACAGCAG
The DNA here is from genome assembly GCA_963657675.1 of Ruminococcus intestinalis. Taxonomy (GTDB): domain Bacteria; phylum Bacillota; class Negativicutes; order Acidaminococcales; family Acidaminococcaceae; genus Phascolarctobacterium_A. The sequence goes on along the minus strand of CAVKMV010000093.1, from coordinate 5,658 downwards.
CTTTATTATATGCGTCCTGCCGAAGCCTTTGTAATTTACATGAAGGTAGCACTGCTAGGAGGCCTTATCCTTGCATCGCCGTTTATCCTGCAGCAGCTTTACAGCTTTATTCAGCCTGCGCTGACGCCACGTGAGCGCAAATTTACGCTCATCTGCATTCCGCTATCGCTAACACTGTTTATCGCCGGCCTGCTTTTTTCCTACAGCTTTGTCTTTCCACGTGGCTTGGAATTTTTTTTGGGCTTTGCGCAAGGAAGGGTCAGCCCGCTCATCTCTATGGAAAGCTATTTGGATTTTATGCTCATGCTCACTGTTCCCTTTGGCTTCGCCTTCAACATTCCCGTTATCCTCACGCTTTTGGCATATCTGCACATCACAAGCTCCAGGCTGCTGCTAAAATACCAGCGCCATGTTATACTCGTAGCCTTTATCATTGCCGCCGTAATCACTCCCACGCCGGATATTATCACACAAACGCTGCTTGCTATACCAATGGTCCTGCTATACGAGATTAGCATCGTAATTATCAGGTTTGGTCTGCGAAGATAAAAGCAAAGCTTAGCATAAAGGAGGACTTATATGAGTACGCTTTTATTTAACCTTAAACGCGCCGCCGGCTACATGCTTGGTTTTATCCTTTTTTATGAGCCGTTTATGCTCTTTGGAGAGCTGGCAGGAAACTTTTTTACCGAAACAGGCTTTGCCAGCATCCACGTTCCCTGCGCCCGCATTCCTCTGACGAATATCGTCACAGGGCAATGGCAAAACGCCGGACCGACATCGCTCTTCTTCTGCCTGCTCTTAGCTGTCACTTCACTATTATTCGGTCCGCTCTTCTGTGGCAGGCTGTGTCCGGCAGGCGGCTTCAGTGAATTCTTAGGCAGCCTCTTACCTGATAAATACAAAATCGACTGGTCTGGGCTCGTACCCGTCCTGCCACTACGCTACGGCTTTTTCATCGGTTTTCTTTTTTCCGTTTGGCTTGGCTTTGGCATTCCCTGCAGTTATTGCAATTATTACTCTCTGGAAATCTTTGTCAATCTGTTTATCACAGGATATTTCTTAAACACACTTTCCTCGCTCATCATCACGTTTTTCCTGGCGAATATCTTCTTCGGACTTTTTACCAAGGGTGGACGTGGCTATTGTTTATTCTTATGTCCTGTTGGTACATATAATTCCTTGTTTCACCTTTTGGGATGCTTCATCCCCGGAAGCTGCGCCATGCAGGTGCAACACAGCACTTGCGTAGGCTGCAGCCTCTGCGCACAAGGCTGCCCCATGCGCGCTATCACTATAAACAATCACAAAGCGCAAATCAGCCGCGCCCTCTGCATTGTCTGCGGCAAATGCACCCACACCTGCCCTAAAAGGGCAGTCTGCTATCGCAGTAATCTGACAAAAGGAGCTGATAATAATGAGCGCAACTAATAAAAGCTCTGCCTTTAGCAACATCGCACTGTGTAGCAGCGCCGCTGCCACCATCATTTTACCGCAGGCTGTAAGCAAAGCCGCCCCACAGGCCTTTAGCAGCATAGCACCCATTACCGCACAGACGCTGCCCTACTGCACAGGCGTATGCGGCAGCTGCGGCGGAAGCTGCGTAGCAGGCATCGGAGTGATGGCCTTTCTTACACTATTAGCAAAATTTAAGCATCAAAGGAGGATTTCACTATGAAACGTCGTGACTTTTTAAAAACCACCGGCAGTGCCATCTTAGGTCTTGCCGCCCTCACCCTTGGCTGCGGCGCAGCCAGCACTGCCACCTCTCCCACGCCTGCACAGGCAGCACAAGCATCAGCAAATGAAGGAGCAACACAAAACATGTCTACAAGCAAAAAAGTTTTAATCGCCTATTTTTCCTATGGCGGCAACACCAAGGCCGTTGCCGAAGAAATTCACAAGCAGATTGGTGGTGACCTGGTAGAAATCGTCCCTGTCACCCCCTATTCCGAAACCTACAGTGTATGCGTTGCCAAAGCTAAGGCAGAGCAGACAGCCAACGCCCGACCTGCCATCAGCACCAAAATCGCTGATTTCGACCAATATGACACCATTTACCTGGGTTATCCCAACTGGTGGGGCAGCATGCCCATGCCGGTTGCAACCTTTATTGAAACCTATAAGCTGGACGGCAAAAAGGTTGCGCCCTTCTTCACCCACGGCGGCGGTGGCGTACAACGCTGCATGAGTGATCTGCAAAAGCTGGCACCCAATGCCAAATTCACCCAATACCTGTGCCTGTCAGGCAGCAGTTCCAAAACAGCACAGGAGGAAATCAAAAGCTGGGTTGACAGCCTGTAAGCTAAAATAGTTAAACGTTATAAACAATTTGAACGCATATAGCTTTCTTTCCGTGTACAAGGAGAATACACATTAAGCCAGTGAAGATTTTAACAGCTAACTTACTTATGTGTAATTTATTGTTTGGAGGTAATACAAGCATGGCACAAGAAAAATTTACCACACAATTCCCTACAGGCCCCAAAAACGACGCTTATGCGCAATATTTTGTAGGCCAAAGCTACTTAAATATGCTTTCCTTAGATCAGGTTGTTATCGGCAATGTCACCTTTGAGCCTGGCTGCCGCAACAACTGGCACATCCACCACGCTACTAATGGCGGCGGCCAGATTCTGCTTGTAACCGGTGGCCGCGGCTACTACCAGGAATGGGGCAAGGCGCCGCGTGAGCTGCACCCCGGCGACGTAGTCAACATTCCTGCTAATATCAAGCATTGGCACGGCGCAGCCCCCACCAGCTGGTTTGCCCATCTTGCAGTTGAGGTTCCCGGCGAAAACGCTAAAAGTGAATGGTGTGAGCCTGTAGACAGCACGGAATATAACAAGCTTAAATAAATAAGCCTTACTGCTATACATAATTGCGCTTTTGAGTGATAGTACGACAATATAAAAAATCTTCTTGACTTAAACCCCACTCCAGGTTGTATGCTATAATTAAATTGATATCCCCCTAAGGAGGTATTAGCTATGAACATGACAAGACGCGATTTTTTGAAAACGGCAGGTGCTGCTGCCGTCGGTCTGGCAACTGGAGGTTTGATGAGTATGGATAAGGTATTAGCACAGGCTCCCGTAGTAGGCAGTCAAAGGGTGGTTAAAGCTGCTGAGGGCACAGGCTCCCACGCTAAGGTGTATTTTACTAAGCATATTGACGCAGAGCATTTGATTAAATTATATGATTTGATTAACGAAGCAATTTACGGCAAGGTAGCTATCAAGCTACACACCGGTGAAAAGCACGGTCCCAACATTCTGCCGCGCGACATGGTCGCAAAGCTGCAGGCACACATTCCCAACAGCAACATTGTTGAAACCAACACCCTCTACCAGGGTGACCGCTACACCACCGAAGGTCATCTGGAAACGTTAAAGGTTAACGGCTGGACCTTCTGCCCTGTGGATATTATGGATGCAGAGGGAACAGTCAACCTGCCTGTGCGCCATGGTAAGCACTTCAAAGAGGTGTCTATGGGAAAAAATATTGTCAACTATGACTCCATGCTGGTACTCACCCATTTCAAGGGTCACACCATGGGCGGCTTTGGCGGCTCCATGAAAAACATCGCCATTGGCTGTGCAGACGGCCGCATCGGCAAGGCGCAGGTACACGGCGTAAATAAGGACGCCCTGCCCGAAGACTGGAACGTCTGGCCGGCAAAGGAAATGCTGATGGAAAATATGGCCGAATCCGCCAAGGCCACTATCGACTTCTTTGGCAAGCATATCGTTTACATCAACGTGCTACGCCGCATGTCTGTAGACTGTGACTGCGCCGGCGTAACCGCCGCCGAGCCCACCATTCCCGACATCGGCATTCTGGCATCCACCGACATTTTGGCAATCGACCAGGCTTCTGTTGACCTTGTTTATGCCGAAATGCAAAACCAGGATTTAGTAAAGCGCATCGAAAGCCGTCACGGCCTGCACCAGCTCACCGCTATGCGCGAGCTGAAAATGGGTAACGATAAGTACGAATTGATCGAGCTTGACTAAACGCAGCTAAAACATTCTTTAGACAACACAATTTTTTTACACCTCCTTTGGCTACATGGTTGTATAATGATTATGTATGAATTTACCAGAGGAGGTCTTTTTTATGACTAAAGCAATCAACGCCTTCGAGTACGGCGAGCAAATTTTAAAAACCTTATCTAAGGGTGCGTTTTTAACCACCGCCGCCAACGGCAAACAAAACACTATGACCATCGGCTGGGGCAGCCTGGGCTTTAAGTGGGGCGTGCCCACCTTCACCGTCATGGTGCGTCAGAGCCGTTACACCAAGGAGCTTATTGACGCCAACGGCGAATTTACCGTAAGCTTCCCTGTTGCCGGCGACTTCAAAAAGGCATTGGGCCTGTGCGGCAGCAAGTCCGGTCGCGACCTGGATAAGTTTGCCGCTGCAGGCTTAACCCTGGCAGCTGGCCAGACTGTGAACGTCCCTGTCATCGCCGGCTGCGGTCTGCACCTGGAATGCAAAATTGTTGATACCCTCACTATGAACGAGGATGAATTTGACAAGGAGCTGGGCGCAAAATGGTATGCTGATAAGGACTGGCACACCTGCTATACCGGCGTTATCACAGCTGCCTATATCGAAGAATAAGGATAAGAAACTACGCCACGAAAAAACTCCCCCAATACCCTAGCTGGTATCGGGGGAGTTTTGTTTACTGGCTATCTATAGTATTAAAAGGTTACGGGCGTGCCATAATAAGCGCACAGCAGCTGCTTTGCGTTATTAAACTATCAGACCGCATTGCCGCGCAAAAAGTGGTCGACAATAATATCGGCCGCCTGCTCCTCGCTCACATCACTGCCAACATTCTCATTAGGATTAAAAATGCTCATCGCCACACCAAAAAAGACAAACTTCGTCGTAATATCAGGTATAGTATTTTGCTTCAGCAGACCGTCAGCCGTCGCCCGCAAAATAAGCTGGTGTAAAATATCAAATTCCGTATAGAGCAGATGATGGTAGCGCAAAATTCTTTCCTTAAATTCCTCTGTCAGCTTTAAAGAATTATAGCGCGAGATAACCACGAATTCCCCATCTATCAGCTCTACGCGGCAGCCATTGCTGGCACCCAGCATTTCAAAGCAGATAATCTGCCACAGGGTGCTATTGGCTATATAAAAATGCACCATCTCCCTAAAATAGCGATGCAGCTTTTCCTCAAAGCTATAATCACCACTCACTGCCGCCTGCAGACGCTGCACAAAGGGAGCATTCTTATCTGCAACAAGCTTATAAAAAAGCTGCTCCTTGTTACCAAAATATTTATAAACCGTGCCCTTGCCTACGTCTGCTAAGGAAATAATTTCATCTAACGTTGCCTTTTCGTAGCCATGACGTGAAAAGACCTGCTCCGCTGCCTGCAAAATGCGCTTGTCCTTAGGCTGTGCCGCATCTATTGTCGCCATAATACCCTCCTGTCACCTCTGATACAGACCGCAAAATCTGCCTGTGATTTTCAATGCGTAAATTAAAGCTCCGTACTTCTGACTAATTAGTCAATAATATATTGTACATTTTACCACATCTTTACAATAAAAGCACTATGATTTTGCTTAACCTGATTTTGCGCATAAAAAAACCCGCTCCTGCGGGCATTTTTATTTTTGCGTAACTATACTG
>CAVKMV010000092.1:0-6921 GCA_963657675.1 Ruminococcus intestinalis | reverse complement strand
AGCTATTCTGCATATCAATCCTGGGATGTACATACAAGCGATGCCTTTGAAATGATTTTGGGACTGCGCGAATATTATGTAGGCAGTAATCAATATTATGACAGCGACTTCCAATTGCTGCCGCAGGTTCAAGGTATTTATAAGGCTAACGATATTTCTAACTATTATTTTAATGTCGGCAAGTCCTTTGAGATGCCTGGTATTAGCAGCACCTTCTACTATAACAGCAATTACAGCATCAACACAGCTTTAAAGCCGCAATCTGGATGGACATATGAGTTTGGCTATAAGGTTGATGATGGTACGACTGCTTTTTCGGCTGATGTGTTCCATATGAAAATTAAAGACAAATTCTTCTGGGACAAGGACAGCGAAGATAGAAATATCATGTGTAACCGTGACAAATGGGAAAATACCGGTCTGGAGCTGAGCTACAAACAAAAAAAAAAAAAAAATTGGTCGGCCAATATTGGCTGGACCCTGCAAAATCCTAAAGCCTGCTCCAATGGCGTATGGTCCCAGGATACTGCTAAAAATATTCTCAATTTGGGTGCTGACTTCCATAAGGGAAAATTTGACTGGAATACAAGATTATTTGCTTACCTTGACAGAGAGATTGCTTACTACAATGCAGAGCATACGAGCAGCAAGATTAAAGATCATAACTTAAAAAATAGCGTTGACGTTGCTATGACAGTTACCTATAGACCTACGACTAAGGATACCTTTAGGGTAACTGCTGCCAACCTGCTTAACAGAGATGATGCACTCAACAATTATGAGTACAAAACGATGCCCCGCAACGTATTGTTTACCTACGAAAGAAGCTTTTAAGCACCAGCCTTTCTTACTCAACTCCTTTGAAGAAGACGGAGCAGAGCAACATCTGCTTCGCCTTTTTCATATGCCAAACTGCTATAAATCCGCAGGCGCTATAGCTTGCTAATCGTGCTATAATAGCTATGCTGATTATAAAACAAGGGATGATGTATATGTTACCACTGAAATATCAAAAATTACTTGCTACGCTGCTGCTGTGCCTGGGGCTGCTGCTGGCACTTGCGGGCTGCGGCAGTGAGACCGCAGGCCAATCCGGGCAGGCTGCTGCCTACAGCGTCACCGATTCGCAGGGTCATACGCTGCGCTTTAAAGAAAAACCGCAGCGTATCGTGTCCATGTCCATCAGCACAGACGAAATTTTGATTGACCTCGTAGCGCCGCAGCGTATTGCCGCGCTTTCCTATTTGGTCGATGACCCGGGGATTTCTAACGTGGTTGAACGGGTGCAGAGCATTGGCGGCAGGATTGATGGAAAAAGCTCGGAGGCTGTGATGGCCCTGCGTCCGGATTTAATTTTGGTGCCGGATTTTGTTAAGCCGGAGATGATACAGACCCTGCGCGATATGGATTTGCAGGTTTATGTCTACAAAACACCCAAGAGCATGGAGGATGTACGTCAGTGTATACGCTTTTTGGGTGCGGCCGTGGGCGAAAAGGAACGCGGTGATATGATGGTTGAGGCCATGGACGAGCATTTGCAGAGGGTGCAGGCCAAGATAGGTAAAATAGAGGAGACTAAGCAAAAACGCATAGTTTTTATCCGCAGCAATGGTGCCTATTACAGCCCGGAATCATCGTTCAACGACGTCTGCAGATTCGCCCAGGTGCGCAATGCCCTGGCGGAGCTGCATTATGATAAGGCAGGCTTTGTCAATCAGGAGGCCGTGGTAAATCTGGATCCTGACGTATTTATCCTGGCCGGCTGGAATTATGACGGCAAGCACGACCCTAAGCAGATGGAAGAGGACGTGCTGCAAAATCCCGGCTACCAGACGACTGCTGCTGTAAAAAACAAAAGGGTTTATACATTGCCTGGCAGACACATGCTGAGCGTATCGCAGTATATGGTCAATGCGGTGGAGGATTTGGCAGAGGCTGTGTATAGTAAATAAGTATAGCGCCGCTGGGAAACAAGGAGCTGCCTGCTGGTGCTGTTTTTCTTGCAGGAAAATTGCCTACAAAGCTGCTATAAAAGTAAAAAACGCGCTTGACAGTATGAACAGTTTATAGTTTATACTAGGCTCAGTTCAGTTAAAGGCGCTTTTGACTGACTCTTCATAATTACTCATACTCACTCAAAAAAGAAAAAGCAGGGTGGATTGGCTCCGCCCTGCTTTTTCTTGTGCTGCTGTTGACTCTACGAACACTATATAGTGTAAGCTGTGTTGCAAAAGCAAAGGAGGAAGGACTTTGGCTAAGGTTGTCATTATTACGAATACAGATGGATATTTTGCGCTGGTCAAAAAGGCGCTCAATAATTTGTGTGCTGAGGGAACGCTTACAGACGAAGCAGCTGCTTACGTGGCAGACAGCGAAAGCCTTTGGGATGGCTTTTGGGATCATGCTGTCAAGGGCAGTGAGGTGGTTATTATTGAATGGATGGGCGTAAGTCTGGAGGTGCCGTTTCTGCAGGGAGCCTTGGAGGCGCTGGAGCGCGAGGGCATTAAATACAAGATTCACGCAGGTGACGAGGCGGCCGGCAATGCTGCCAAGGGCTGGGAGGCGGCAGACCATGTGCGGCTGGCGCGTTATTCGGTGTATGGCGGCATCGCCAATTATCGCAGCATGTGGCTGTGGCTTTTGGTGCGCTTTTGTAAGGCGGGTTTTGATTTTGACGAACCGCAGGAGATGCTGTGGAACGGCATTTATGAGCCGACGCAGGCGCAGCCGTATACCAGCTTGACGCAATATTGGCAGGAGCATTGCCAGGACGACAGACCCACTGTAGGCCTGCTTTTTTACCGCAACGAATGGCTGGCAGATAACCTGGGCTACCAAAGAGCGGTTATAGAAGAGGCTCGCAGGCAGGGTATTAACGTTATCGCGGTTTTCAGCCACGGAGTGCGCAACCCGGAAATGGGTGCGCCTGGCTTGGAGGATGCTGTGGAGCGTTATTTTATGCGCGACGGCAGGCCTGTGATTGACGTTTTAATCAACACGATAAAGTTTTCGCTGACGGCGTCAGGCTCTATGCCGCTGGCAGTTTTGCAAAGGCTGAACGTGCCGCTTTTGCAGGCATATACGATGATGCGTACTACGGAGGAGTGGCAGGATAATATTCAGGGACTGAGCGCGGTCGAGGTTGCTATCAGCGTGACGATGCCTGAATTTGATGGCGCGCTGCACAGCGTGCCTATTGCCGGCAAATACCGTGACAGGGATAATATTGTTTATTTTGTGCCTATCGCAGAGCGTATTGAGCGTTTGCTGCGTAAGGCGAAAAAATGGGCGGTGCTGCGCCATAAGCCCAATGAGCAGAAGCGGATCGCGGTTATTTTTCATAACTATCCGCCTAAAAATTCCAACATCGGTACCGCGCTGGGAATGGATTCGCCGGAAAGCGTGCGCCTGCTGCTGGCGGCAATGCAGCAGGCAGGCTATGCTGTTGACCACATTCCCGCAGACAGCAAAAGCTTTATGGAGGAAATTATTGCCTGCGCGACGAACGACAGAAGCTTGTTGACAGAAAAGCAGATTGCCAACGCTGTTGGCAGGGTGAGCCTGACAGAATATAAAAAGCTTTTTGACGTGCTGCCTGCCGCAGTGCAGCAAAGGATGGTGGCAGCCTGGGGCGAGCCTTTGGGAGAGGTCTTTAATTACGACGACGCTTTGCTGATTCCCGGTATGCAAAACGGTAATATCCTGCTTACGGTGCAGCCGCCGCGCGGCTTTGGCGAGGACAGCGGCAAAATCTATCACGATCCCGTCGCACCGCCCACGCATCATTATCTTGCCTATTATTACTGGCTGCGCGCTGTGTGGAAGGCTGACGCCGTTATCCACGTAGGCACGCACGGTTCCGTCGAATGGCTGCCGGGTAAGGCTGCAGGACTTTCAGAGGGCTGTTATTCTGACATCTGTATGAATGATCTGCCGAATATTTATCATTACGTTGTTACTGTCATTGGCGAGGGCATTCAGGCTAAACGGCGCAGTGCTGCCTGCTTGGTTGATTACCTTACGCCGCCGGTGAGTGTTTCGGGATTGTACGACAGCATGGCGGAGCTGGAAGCGCTGCTGGATGAATACCTGGATTTTAAGGATAACGAAAGGGATAAGCTGGACAACGTTATGCAGCTGATTCGTGAAAAGGCGGCAGAATGCAACCTGGATAAAGAAATTGCCGAGGATGGCGATTTTGAAGGCTATGTGGTAAAGCTGCACAATTATCTGACGGACATCAAAAATATGCAGATACGCGTCGGCCTGCATACCTTGGGCGAAGCGCCGGCGGATAAGGAGCTTGCGGAATATCTTTTTGCCATGAGCCGTCTGGAAAACGGCAAGCATCCATCACTTGTCAAAACGCTTGCTGTAAAATATGGCTTTGACTATTACGAGCTTTTAGAAAACAGCGCTCAAAGAATACCGGCATTGCATATGACCTATGGCCGCTTGGCAGACAGGCTGCGGGAGCAAAGCATGGAAATAATTCAGCAGCTTGCTGCCAAGGATTTTGACGTTGCGGCAAGCAAGGAGGTTTTGCACCTGCAGGATTATGCGCAGCAGGAGCAGGGGTGGCAGCAAAGGCTGCTGGCTGCCTGTGAATATATCTGCGGCTATCTTGCCCCTGCCCTGGCAGCTACAGTGCAGGAGATGAGCAATACGCTGCGTGCCTTGCAGGGTGAATTTATTGACCCGTCGGTAGCAGGCGCACCGACCAACGGCAGGGCAGACGTGCTGCCGACAGGACGCAATTTTTATGGTGTGGACCCGCAGACGCTGCCGACAAAGGTGGCCTGGGAGGTGGGGCGCGACAGGGCAGAGGGAGTTGTGGCTCAATATATTGCCGACGAGGGCCATTATCCGGAGACGGTGGGTATGGTTATGGGATCAGATATGCGTACGCACGGAGTGAGCTTTGCGCAGTTCATGTATCTTTTGGGTATACGTCCCGTCTGGCAGCAGGGCAGCGGCAGGGTCATCGGCCTGGAGGCTATGCCGCTGAGCGAACTGAAGCGGCCGCGTATTGACGCGACAGCAAGGATAACAGGCATGATGCGTGACAGCATGCCCTGCGTCGTCACCCTGCTGGACAGGGCTGTGAAGCTGGCAGCAGGCCTGGATGAGGCTGACGAGGATAACTATATCAAAAAGCACCTGAAGGAGGATGAGCAATATTTAAAGGAGCAGGGGCTGGATGCCATAGAGGCGGCCAAGCAGGCCGTGCACCGCATTTTTGGCTGTCCGCCGGGTGGCTACGGCGCAGGCGTGGCCAATCTGCTGGAAGAAAAAAATTGGGAGACACTGGACGATTTGGCCAATGTCTATGTGCGCTGGGGCGCGCATGTTTATGGCGAGGGCGAAAGCGGCGCCTATATGCCGGAGCTGTTCAAGCGTCGCCTGAGCAGGATTGACGCGACCGTTATGGGCGTGGATAACCGCGAGATAAACCTGCTTAGCTCTGACGACTTTAATTCCTATCACGGCGGCTTGATCGCAGGCGTGCGCAGCTTTAGCGGCAAAATGCCCCGCACCTATTGCGCTGACAGCACCGACCAAAACCATACAGTTATCCGCACCATTGCGCAGGAGGTTAAGCGTGTGTTCCGCGGGGAGGTTATGAACCCTAAGTTTATTGCAGGCATGATGGAGCATGGCTATAAGGGTGCTGCGGACATGGGCAACTATGTAGCGCACTGCTACCAGTGGGATGCCACGAGCGACGTGATGGACGATTGGATGTACGAGGACCTGGCGCGCAAGTATGCGCTTGATCCCAAGGTGCGTGAATGGATGCAGGAGGTGAATCCATGGGCCTTGCACCGCATTGCCGGGGTTTTGCTGGAGGCGGAGCAGCGCCAAATGTGGCAGGCAGCAGAATCCACCAAGGAGCAATTGCAGCAGCTGATGCTGGATATGGAGGGCGAAATGGAGGACAGGGCAGATAAGTAAAATAAAAAAACGCATTTATTCGTAATAAATATCAAAAAGTGCTTGACTGTATGAACACTATATTGTTTATAATGAATGAGGTGTGTTGCTTGGGCAGGACTACAGAGGATTAGCTGCCGGATGATAACCCCGATAAGGATGTTTTTTGAAAGGATGTATGAGAAGATGAAAAATGTAAAGGCTTTGAGTAGCGCCATATTGCTGTCAGCAATCATGGGCACCAGCGTAGTGTGGGGAAGCGCTGCGTTTGCAGAGGAGAGCACTCCGGAATTCTTTTTGGATACGATGGTTGTTACGGCGACGAGAACGCCGGTAGAGGCATTTAATTCTAATGCTAATATTAGTGTAATTACTTCTAAAGATATAGAACGTCAGCATTATACAGACATTAAAGAAGCTATCAGAAACGCCCAGGGCGTAACTATTACTGATTATGGTCGTGCTGGTTATGATAATAGTAACGCATTAAGAATTAATGGTACTGATAAAGTTATTATCTTGGTTGATGGTGTAAGAATTTCCCAATCACAGGTTAACCCTCTTGCTTCAACTCAATTCGTTCCCATCGAAAACGTTGAAAGAATAGAAGTATTGAAAGGTTCTGCTTCCGCTTTGTATGGTGCTGATGCTAAAGGCGGCGTAGTTAATATTATTACTAGACAACCAGATGGAATTAGTACAAAGTTAAGTGCTGCAGGTGGCAATTTTGGACAAGAAGAGTATAGTTTTGTTCATCAGGGAAAAAGCAAAAATTTAAGCTATAGAATTAATGCAAAAAAGAAGTTATTGGGTGATGCTGAAGATGGTAATGGCAAAGAAATTCCTAGATCGTTAAACGGCGAGACCTTAGGTTTTGAAATTAAAGATACTATTTCTGAGGGAACTGATGTTACAGTTTCTTATAATAAATATCAGTCAGATTATATGTATGATGACAAATTTTATGGTGGCAATATTACCAGAGGT
>CAVKMV010000091.1:3912-6989 GCA_963657675.1 Ruminococcus intestinalis | reverse complement strand
ATAGCCTGCCTGACCGGTTTTTTCATCATACTGCACGTAGCTGCGGGTAACAAGCTTATACCTTTCGGCCTGCTGCTTAACAGGCAGCAGCAGGGAAATTTTGCGGCCAGGCTCCCACAGCTTTATAAAGCCATCAGCAAACGTTCCCGGCACACTGCAGCCGAAAAACTGCGAGCTGCTGTCAACGGCCTGTACGTAAGCTGTACCCTGCACGTCATTAATGCATTGCAGGTAGTAGGCTGTCCCCTGCCTTTGCAGGTAAAGCTCCTCCTCCTGGTTAAAAACACGCAGCTGCTCAAGATACTTTTCTTCCAAAGCAGTGCCATCGGCAAAGCCAAAGCTTCCCTGCCTGTAATAGCCAAAGCGCACGCAGTTAACAAAATGTGCTACAACCTTATATTCAGCACCCTTCAGCATTTGCAAGCCCTCTGCCAGCGTCGCGCCAGAAGCAGTTGTCATTACCGTTTTATGCTCTGCCAGCTTGCCTGCTGCTGCTTGAGCAAAAAAATTATCCATTCAGCTCACCTACCAATTTTTGTACATAGCCTTCAAGCACATCACTTGACCCCTGCAGGCTAAAGCCAGACTTAGCATCCAGAATGTAATCCTTACCCTGATAGCTTATTTCGCAATGGCTGCCGCGCAAAACACCGCGCCCGCTGCCCTTGCCACTGCCGATATTGATATTGCCCAGCCACAAATCCTTGAGCAATAGCAGCATCAGACCGGCCTCTGCCTCCGTGCAGTTCTTCATACAGGCATTTAGCTTGATTGGCGCCATTGCCTTATCCTGCTGCCAGACCGGTTCATCCGTAAAAAGCGCAGTGTCAACTGTGCTGCCCGTAAAACGGTCGATACGGTTACGGCTATGCTTTTTGGGGAAGAGGTCAGATTTCTTGATGTAGGTTTCTTCAACGCTCAGCCTGCTTTTTTTACCACCCTGCTGCTCGCCGTCAACACCATTTCCGGCATAACCAAAGCAGTCATTTTGCAGCTGCTCTACCCTTGCTACATCGTTATGTGTGAGTGCCAGCAAAATTTTATAGGCCTGATGTCGCAGCACACCCTTCCAGCTTGTTCCGGGAATGACGTAGGCATCACGGCTTTTGAGCTGGACTGCTGCGATATTTTCTACCTTCTGCTCTTCGCTGACATCCGTCTCCCTGATTAGCAGAGCGCCTAGCAGCCTGCAATCTATGGACAGATAAAAATCAGCCTTACTCCTTGCTGCCTTATCAGAAGCTACATACAAGGCCTCCGGTAAGACTCCTTTTTCAAGGTATTGCAGCCATTTAGCCGCTGCCTTGCCCTGCCCGAATGCAAAATCATGGACACGGGCAGGCACTGGCGCCGCCACCCTGCCACAACCCTTGCTGGTCATGGCACCCAGCTTAATGCCGCTTGTCAGCAAATCAGCTAAAGAGGCTGCCATTTCTCCGTAGCAGTCACCCTTGGCAGCAAACGTATTATGCTGGTAGCTAAAGCCAGGTATAGATTTATTCAAAAAGCCCCTGCGCACAGTAAGCTCCAACAGCACTGTGCCCTCGGCACCACGCTCCAGGGCCTCATAATCAAATTTTGCGCCAGCCTTGGCCACACCTGTAAGCTCGTCAACTGCTACGCCGTCACGCACCACTATGCCCTTAGATTCCAGCATGACGTCGCTCACGCACAGCATGCTTTGATTGCCATCGTCAGCAACAGAGCCAAACAGGCTGTCTGCCGCTGCCTCGCCATAAATGCCTGCTATTTCGCTACGCAGCACGCCGGCGAGTGCTGTTCCCGGTATAAACGGCCTTCCCTGCTTATCCTTCAAAAGCAAAATATCTGTCAGGCCATCGTCCTGACCGCAGCCAATAAGCAGGGGAGCTTCAGTACGTAACTTGCAGTTGATAATTAATTTTCTTGCTAATGCTGCTTCCATTATTCACGCTCTCCTCTTCTGCCCAGCTTCAGCGCATGACGCATAAACCATAACCAATATTCACGATAAACCCTGTCCTCATCCAAGCGCAGGGCAGCCGCTCCCAGCATTGCCTTCAGGCCATCCTGCTTTTCCCTGCCCAGCGCCAGCTTCTCTATCCAGTTGATATCACTATATGGCTGCCTGTGGTTGTTTATTTCGGTCAAAATATCATACAGCGAATCTCCCTTGTATTTCATTGACTTCAGCTTGTTTTTAGCTGTAGACCTGAAATCATTTTTCATGATGTCCTGCAGGAGCGCTTTGCTTTTGTCCATATACATCAGACCTTCAACACGCTTGAGAATATGCTGTGCGTTTTCCCCGCTTATTTTCAGATTGCCGCTTTGGACATCATAAGCAGCCTGTTGGCGCACTGCCTGGAGCAGACGCTCCTGCAAAATCGTCCCCGCCGCCTGCTTCACCGGCTCGCTAAGACTCTGCTCACGGCCTGCTGCCAAAGGCAGCGCACTAAAGTCTGCCTTCTGCAGTGGTTGCCAAATTACAAACTGACCGTAGCCTTCTACAGTATTTTTGCCCAGTCCCTGCAGCAGGGCGTTGACCAAGGCTTCACAGTCAATCTCGCCCTCCGCCTTCAGCTCGACCAGCGTACCCGCACTAAGCGCCCGCTCCGCCTGCTTTTTGGCCTGCCACACGCCAACATAACCATCTATATTTTCTACAGCGGCAAAAAGCTCCAGTCCCTGCTTGCACAGCTTCACGCCCAGCCTTGTCTCCAGCTCGCCCAAAAGCTCACTGACGGCAGTTTCGGCACGTTGCCAGCTGCCAAAAGCTATATACGGCGTTTGCGCCAACAAAAACAGGCTCTTGCCGTCAATGCGTGCTGCCTTCCGGCTGCTTTCCACGGCCTTATAGATGCACTTGCCATATTGCGCGCTCTTAGAGCGTCCCAAATATAAGCTGCTTAAAGCCGCCTGCTGCAAAAATTGCTTAAATTGAGCTGCTATGGCGTCATCCACTGCGTAAGCACCCTTAAAAAGCTGCCCTGCCTCCAGATATTCATAATTGTAGACATTGCCATCCTGGCTGGTGCCGGTAACACGTTCCTTTGCTCCGCTACGGGACATATGCAGCTCTATTTTTACCTTAGGTG
>CAVKMV010000091.1:0-3902 GCA_963657675.1 Ruminococcus intestinalis | reverse complement strand
GGTGTAATTGGGAAAAATTTCCCCTGCAAATTTACAGCAAAGCCTGTCAGCCTTTTGTAGCCTGCCCCTTGCACACCAGCCGCAGCCAAATCAATAATCTGCTGCTTGTCCTTGCTGCGCATGAGCGAAAGCGGCAGCACAAATGGCTGCCCCTGTGCTATTTGCCTGTTACCCACAGGATAAGCCGGCAAATAGCACACCCTGCCCGAGAGGAAAAAGTTGTAAAAACCTTCATCCAAATATGCCTTTGCAGGCTGCAGTCTGTACATATTAATATACAAATGTGCCAACGCGCCACGCATTGCGCTACCCGGGACATAGTGCTTGGTGGTAAATAAAATATTATCTGCGCCACGCTCCGAAAAAACTAGCGGATCAATATTTTCTAAGATATATTCAAAGCTTTGCAAGGCTATCACTTCCTTTCGCCCACATTCACCAGACTACACCTAATGCGTCCGCAGCCCCTGTTACGCTTGGCACCGGCATAGCGCAAATTAAGCAAGGCCTTGCTGATAATTTCGTCAGCCTTATTGCCTGCGCCCAAAAGGTAAATGCTGCCAAAGAAGCAATGTCCGCTATCCACAACGCGCAGGTTGCGCAGGCTGCCATCATCTGCAAGACCGGTCTCCTTATCAATAGCTGTCTGGTAACGGATAGAGGTGTAGCTTTCCCACAAGCTTTCAGGCGTATACAGCTCCGGATATTCTTCCTCCAGCAGCCGCCACTGCTCCTTGAGCTGCGTATAATCCGCCAGCGTCAGGTTGTCCACGCGCAGCAAAACGCTGTCGCTGCCTGCATGACCAAACAGCTCATCCACATCTTCCCTGCTAAACCACGCGCCGTCGCTGATTTCGGCCATTTCTACCGCGCTTTCGTACAAAAGCCCCCTAAAGCGCTTGCCAGGAAAGTACGGCAGCCCGAATTTATCATGCACGGCCTCACTGTCTATAATGACATCGGCGCGACCGCTGCCCAACTGCAGGGGCGAAAACAGCTCCACCTTAACCTTAAGTTCCTTCATTATTTAACCCCCATTCTTTTTTGAGGATAAACAAAATCCATAATCTCTATCGCGTCAATAAATCTGGTAGCACCGTTTTTATCCCACAAGGCGTCTGCCGTAAGCTCCTTGCTATTGCCCTGCTCCTGCAGCAGCTGGCGCAGCTCCGCACAATTATCCAAAAAGACTGCCATGCCGTGCTTATCC
Source organism: Ruminococcus intestinalis (assembly GCA_963657675.1). Classification (GTDB taxonomy): domain Bacteria; phylum Bacillota; class Negativicutes; order Acidaminococcales; family Acidaminococcaceae; genus Phascolarctobacterium_A. The sequence continues at coordinate 2,692 of CAVKMV010000091.1, read as the reverse complement.
TCGTGCAGAACCCTGCGCAGGTCCTTAACCTTATTTTTAGGCACTTTCTTATCCAGGTAAGCTGCTAAGGCAAATAAGGCATCCATGCTGTGCGCGTCCTTTTTGCTGCTAAGCACGTTATAGGGACCGTAATGCAGGCTGCCAGCCTTAGTTTCATACTGCTCCTGGCGCAGGAGTGCGATATCGCCGTACTTCTCGCCGTGCAAAATGGCAAAATCCAAATAGTTGCCATCATCCTGACGGGATAAGGCTTTAGCCTCGTCACAAAGCTGCTCTGCCAGCTCATAGGCACGGAAGAAGGGATACTTTGCAGGCACCACGGCCACACCGGCGCAGCAGCTCAGGCTTTTGCTTAGCTGCCTGCCCGTAGTCCTTTGAATATGCCTATAAAGCCCGTCATCCAGCAAATCCTCGCTGTTGACGTAGTTGATAAAGGTTTTTGCATATTGCAGACCCATGCGTCCTGGACAGATAAAGGTGATATCATCACCGCCAATGATAATGGGGCGCAACGGCAGCAGTTTTTTAGCTCCCTGCCGCAGCGCACGCATATCCAAAACATCTGCATAGCTGTCATATTCAGTAATAATGCTATTTACCAGATAACCAAAGGCGTTTTGTACAGTTCTTTTTACTGCCAGCGACAACGCCTTGCGCTCACTCATATTACGGCAGCTGCTAAACTTTACGCCCATATTGTTGCCATCTATATGGATAACGCTGATATAGCTTTCTCCGTCCTTGTAGCCAATGCGTTCCAGCTCGGAGACAAATTCATATTCATCACCCAGGCTTTGGGCATAATCACCCTTATTTTTGGCAGCTGCGTAGGCAAAGGCCTGTGTTTTGGCCTGCACCTCAGCCGAAACCAGGCGCCGGTACTCCTTATTGAACACGTTCACAGCCTTACCGCTATAATCACATTCCACAGTGAAGCCTGTATACGGCAAATCAACCTGCGGCATAACATTATTTTGGTTTTCCTTAAGCTGCTTGTAAAGTCTGCCCAAAGACGCCTGATAGGCAGCTCCTGCTAAGTCTAATTCACCTATCGCCACACCTGTTTTCAACCCGGGGGCGGCAAGCAGCAGCTGCAGACTCCATTTTTGCACCAGGTCGCGGCAGACAGCCAAGGACGCCTCGCCCTTATTCACCAGCACCAGCATATTGCCGCCGCCAATATAGGCTATCTCACATTCAATGCCATTATCCTGCTCCATTTGCAGCGTGCGCGTTTTCTCCCAGCCTATGGAAGGCATTTTCAATTCAGACTCCTGCAACACATTAACCATAGCCTCACTAAAGATGCTATCCACCAACCAGGACGCGCCTGTATTGGTCTTCAGCCTGTTGCAGCCAAAAACGTATTTTTGAATAGAGTGCGTATCTAAAAGAATTGCACCGACTATTTTAGCCATCTGCCCAGCTCCCTTCTGTTTCTACAAATAACAAAGTCTCTTATTGCGCCATGCTGCTTTTAATCAGCTGCAGCTCATCTGCTATCAGCTGCGACAGGCTGACTCCCTCACCGCCAGGCAAGCTAAAGCCGGAGGCATGACTTATAGCATTACGCTTTTCGACGATTTTCACATACTTATTAACGATTGCAGACAGGGTCTCCGGCTCCAACGGTGAAGAAAGCAGCCCCTGCGCGCACATGTTGACGATAATCTTTCCCCGCCCGGACGTCCTTATCCTATCGGGTCTGCTATCAGGAGCAACAGCAAACAGATATGCCATAGTCTCCTTAGATGTCATGCGCAATGCTCCTATAATCAGCTTATCAATATCACCCTTCGTCGTGGAATATCTTGTTTCAAAAAACTGCTCCATATTGGTATTGGACGGCGCACTGACGGTCAGCACCTCCTTGAGCAGGCTGCCGGCCGGCAGCTTGCTGTATTTATAATACAAGCTGTTGCCATTTGCAAACGATTTCTGTTCAAACAGCAGAGCCTCCGTAAAAAATTTATTTAAGCTGCTGCTTGCCGTCCCAATAAATTCGTACTGCAGCTTTTTAATGGTCGTTGACTGCTGATCCAAAAGCCACCTAAATCTTTTATAGTTAAAGCCTTCATCTGAAGCAGTAGGCATTGCTGCTGGTGGCAGATAATTTTTGAATAGATGCACCTGCCAGTTGCTCCACAGCTTGCCGCCAGCTTTGCAGGCCTCAGTAACTGCGGCAGACTTTATCTGCACCATACCGCTTTCGGTAAAATATACCGGCAAAAGCTCGGTGGCCATGGTGGCAGCCTGCTGCAAAAGGCCCTTGCGGATGCACCAGCCGATGATAGCCAAAATAGCATCGCAGGAACCATTGCACTGCAAAATCTCTGCATAATCGCGCTCTATCGCAGGCAGCATCTTGCTAAAGAGCTTTTCCTGCTCGTCGTTAATTTCCTCCAGATGCTCCTTGTAGCCTTGTATGGCCTCATTGAGATCGGTAACAGTTTGCTGCCACAGTCTTTCCTGGCTGCAGATTTTGATGCGTTCGGAAAATATCTCCATCTGCGTCAGCAGGTTTTGCAGATACGCAGAGCAGGTTTGCTGCTTAAAATAGCTTTTTAGCTGGATGATGCTGCCACTATGAGAAAATTCGGCAGCACCGCCAATCATGTTATACATTTCTGCCAGGGCATTGACATTTTCAACGATGTTCACCTCTGCGCCCTTGGTGTAATTGGTATAGGTG
>CAVKMV010000090.1:0-7048 GCA_963657675.1 Ruminococcus intestinalis | reverse complement strand
ACTGACCAAAAAGCATAAGCTCGTAATCTTCGCTATTGTGTTTTAACGCACACTCATAGAGTTCTTTAATCGTCATTTGCTCCACCTCTTTCGTTTCTCTGCCCCACATTTATCAGGGTGGTTGACACACTTTACGTACCGGCACTGGCGGTCACACTCACAGCAGCATATTTTTGCCAGACTGCTTACAGGACAATCATCGTTGCAGAACTTGCAGATATACATTGCCTGTAGCCGTTCGATTATCGCTATTCCGGTGCCATAGCCCCAGCAGCCACGCTTTGTGGTTTTTCTGCGCTCCCTGCAGCTCGGGCAGTATGCGTAATAGCTGCCATCAGGCTTTGTGTCTGTCGGCGCTTCGCAGAGCAAGCACAAATGCGCTGCCTTGCGTTTTGCAAAAGTCACGTTCATTTGTAAATCTCATCCTCCCATTCAGCAGCCCACAGCCCCAGCATAAACACGCTGAGCATGGCACCCAGCAGAGCGGCCGCCCTACAAAACAATGAGTCCACGCACATCACTGCGACGCAACAGAATACAAGACAGACGATATCAGCAATCCACATCCTTGCATTCCTCCCTTAGACGTTGGCGGCAATCCACAACAGCCCTGTAACCATCATCGCCGCCCAGGCTAAAATTGCCAAAATCACAAAACAACGCTCGATATAATCACGAAATTCCATCAAAATCCCTCCTTAGCTATCCTTTTTTGTCGTTTAGCTAACGTCCCCTGAGCCCTGAAAGCCGCATGGTTGAGCCTTAGCTAACCTTCTAACCTTTTTTCTGAAAGGGTATCTATATATTTTTATATAATTAGAGTGAGTGGATTCTAAAATAAAAAGTTCCATACGTATATATATATAAGGTTAGCTAGGTTAGAACGTTAGCTAGGATACTTAAAAGCCGCATGGTTGAGCGATTTTTTTAGCCAACCTTTAGCCAACCTAGCTAACCTTTTTTGTACTGACAAGGACTAATTACTATTAAGAGCCAAAAATACATAGTTGGCTCGCACTCCACACAAGGAAAATACACTATAATATTTTCCTTGTGACGTTTTTATTAGCCGCTTGTCTTCTGCCCATTTCTTTTTTATGGCTGAGTAGTCAAAGCCGGCTTTTTCAAGCTCCCGCTCCAGCACGGTTTTGTTTATCATGACCACGCCGCCAGGCTTTATCCTGCCCCAGTACACACTCCCGGCAAAATCGTTTGTTTCTGAGTCAAATTTATCCACGTTGGCGGCGATTATATCCGTCATGATACTAAACGCCCGCTCGGCAGGGTCAACCTCGGACTTGCTCTTAACAAAAGCGGCTACGTCCTCAGGCGTCAATATGCTTAAATCCTTAAATATAGCTCGACTGGCGATAGCGTCCGCCTGCAGCATGAGCGCCATGGCCATAGCCTGCTTCTCGGTGGTACCTGTAACCTCCAGCGTCAACCGCATGTATTCACTGTAGTCCGCCGCCAGCTGCTCATCTGCCAGCGCCTCAATGAACGCCCTGCCGGCACAGCCATAATGCTGGCTGATGAAGTTCACTACTGCGTTGCCGTTGGTGACAACGGACTGATCGCACTCAATCTCTATAACACGGTTTTTTACACCGCCGCCGGATTGGGTTTTAGTGCATGGCTCCTCACCTGTGAAAATAAAGCTGTTAAGCCAGGAGCGCTGCTTTTGCAGTGTGGCGTTGGTCATGCGCCCACGGTCTACGCCTTCTGTGACACGCATAACCAGCGTGTCATAGTTTTCAAAACGGCTCTTGATGGTCTGCAGCTCATCACCGAAAAATGGCAGATTCCTAAGCACGCTCGCCACGCTCATCATGGAGTTAACCGTCATGTTCATGGTGCGCACCATGCGCCCCATGGCAGGATTGCCCCAGATAGACGCCGCCACCATCATGCCAACGGTCTTACCGCTGCCTGTACCGCCCCAAAGGTGCAGCACAAATGGCAGCGCCGACACCTTCTCCACCAGCACGCTCGCAAAGCTTGCCGCCAGTATCAGGCGCATGTACAGGTTCTTGCGGAGCGGTGCCACATAGGCCGCCCATTCCTCCAGTGTACCCTTGCTGGATACGGCGGCGATGAGCGACTTATACTCTTCGTCGCAGTCCAGCTTGACCTCGTCCGTATACGGTACAAAGCCGTCTTCTGACCAGCCCATGTGGTCAATAGACTTCATGCGTGGCAGGATGTCGGGGTTCAGTGCTATGACCTCAGCCAGGTATTTTACCAATGGCCCGGCGTTTTCACTGTTGACCTCCACGCCGTTATCTGCCAGCATGACGATTTTATTCTTGTTGGCCAACGTACTGCGCGGCACTACCACGCTACGCCAACAACCGTCCTTAAAATACGCCAGGCGGATCTTCTCCGTCCCATCCTCCATATTCGTCAGCAGCTCCACCGGCATAATCGGTATAGGGCTGGCGTATTCAGGTTTAGCCTCCATCCCTACCTGCTTCATGTGATATACGCCGTTTGCTGACGTGTACCATTCCCCACAGCGCAAGGCAAAAGGCTGTTGCGGAAACTTCGTCAGGCTGTCGGAGCGTATTCCCTTGGCCGCCAGTTGTTGCAGGTACGACTTCCATACCGCCTCAAACTCACGCTTGCAGTGCAGCTCCCCGGCACGGAATTTAGCCATCGACAACACCTGCTGCCGTTTACTTGGCTCTGTGACGGCCGCTATGGCCTCCAGAAGCGCGTTATCTATCAGGGCGAACCTGTCGCACGTCTCAAAGTATTGTTTATCCAGTGAGACGACTACAGGGAACGCATATCCCCGTATTGCGTCGGCGTTGCCACCTGCTGCAAAGAAGTCCGCAACGTCACCCTTGGGCGGGCACTCAGGCCATAACTTGGTTATATCAAGCACCTTGGCACCTGGCCAGGCCGCTGCGTAATCGGCACCCTTGTCGTCATTGTCGGGGATGACAATGCGCTCAGTGTAGGACTCCAGCAGTTCCCTGTCTGTCGGGCTCAGTTTGATATTCTTCTGCGCGCCTGTGTTGCTGGTAGTGGCAAGCAGGCCTGCCCTGACCATAGCGTCGGCGCACTTTTCGCCCTCCACGATGTAAAGCACATCGTGCTCATGCCTTGCCAGCAGATCAAGGTTGTACAGGTTATTGCAGTGCTCAGGCTTACTGAACACTGTCCTGCCATCAGCGCCACGGTAGGCAAAGCTGAAAACCTTATGGCCGTCGGCCCATTTGCGGCGACGCTTGTAGTACGCCTCCGTGCCGTCGGGGTTACGGTAAACGTGCCTGTAATCCTCGATGGGGGCTGTGCGCTTGTAGTCTATCTGTTCCGCTTCGGCGGGCTTTGCACCCAAACGTCGGAATTCACGCAGAATGTCCGTGCCTGGGGCGTTGCACTTTTGGCAGTACACCAAAAGCTTGCCGTTTTTCTCGTCGATATGCAGGTGTCCGGGCTTGCCGCAAAGCGGGCACGTTGCTGTAACGTGCCCGCCTGCGCCAGTCCTTGCTCCGGTTAAGTAGGGACGGATGTCACTGAGCCTGAGCTCAGAACGGGAGCTCATCGCTGAACGGCACTGCCGTACTTGCAGCCGGAGCAGAAGCTGCAGGAAGCTCCCCCTCGTATTTCTTGATAGCGGGAACCTTGAAGTCACCGCTAGAAATACGTTCCACGCTCATCACACTGTGCACCTTCAGGCGCACACGCAGTTTCCCGTTCCAAACATATTCTTCCTCTGCCAGCACGGCGCCAATGGCCATACCTACAAATTGCTGCTCGTTACCGTTAAAGGTATCAGCGGTAAAGCCAGCGTTAGAAGCCTCCAGCGCCTTCAGGAAGCCCTTAAAGAAGCCCTGTGCGGTCTGCTTATAGCTGCGGATAAAGAACGGCAGCTTGGCGTCCTTGAACGGTTCCAGGCGCTGGGTGTAGTAACCGACGAATTCCTCGTTGGCAGCTTCGGCCGCCCCGGCGATGTCGTAAGAGATTTTCAGGTATTTCTTCTCCGCTACATCCTCAACCTTGTGGATTGCCAGCACGTAACCGCCGGCAGGCGGTGCTGCAAAGCCCTCGCTTGCAGCCTCCACGTTAGCCCAATTAATCTTCTCCATGTTTGGCCTCCTTTAATTCGTAGTATTCCCTGATGGCTGTATCCACAGCCTTAAGGTCATTGTCAATCTTCAGCGGGAACAGCTCCATCGGCGACTTGGCCGTGGTGAAGCCGTTGCTCTGGGTGGTGAACCAGTGCGTTTTGCCGTCGGTCTCAGCCAGCAGCACGATGGAAAACAGTCCCTCCAGCGTGAGCTGGTTATCCAGCATTTTACCGCTGGTCTTGGCCTTGATATAACCCATATCATCCCGCTCCGTGTGATGGAGCAGGTAGACGATGGTATCATCCGTGGTGCGCTCACGGATAAACTTCAGTAGGTTGTAGAAATTCAGCGCACAGTCAGTGAATTTCTGATAGCCCATCTCCTTGGCACGGTCGAAAAGGCCGAATGCCATAAGATACTGCGTGTCGTCGATGACGTAGCAGCGCAGGCTGTTTTTTGCAAGCACCTGCTGGATAAGGCTGTAGTTGGCGTTATTCACTACGTTCAGCTTGCGGCGGAACGGTAGCGGCTTGCTGGCCACGTTGAAAACGCCTACCTCAGCAGGGCTAAAATTACGCAGGCTGCAGCTTTTGCCGCTGCCGCTTGCACCCATGACTAATACAGGAACGCCCATACAAACACTCCCTTATTTCAAAATCATGCTCTGCTTAGTGATGACCTCCACGCCCGGGAGCTTTGCGCCATCCTTGCAGAATTTCTTGATGTCTGCTTTGTTGGCTTCCACTACCTCCTTGCGGCGCAGGAATTGCTCCGGCACCTTAGATATATCTAATACATTGCAGACCGTAGTATTGCGGAACGTAACCTTGCAGCGTGGAGCTTCAAACTTCTCGCCTGCAAGCAGCTGCGCCAGATAGCTTTTACAGCGTTCCGCTTCGTTTTTCTTAACTCTTGCACGCTTGGACAGCGCTTCCACCTCGGCATAAATCGCCTCGGCATCGGCTTCTACGTTTTTGATGTAGCAGGCCAGGTTTTCCAGTTTGACGGCACGCTCCATCTGCAGCGCTTCAAACTGCTCAAGGTCAAGGATTTCGCCGTCCTCAGTGTCTACAACGTGCTCTGCATCCAATGCAATGCAGGCTTTAATCTTAGAGTCCAGGCTGTACAGGCTCATTTTCTGCCTCCTTTTCATTGACGGCGTTCAGCTTCAGCCAAATGCCGGTACTCAGGTTATCCAGGTTACGTGCTGCCTTTTGGACGTCATTCACGACCTCCATCGCAGTCTCAGCCTGGGCGTCCAAGCAATCGTCCTGCAGCATACCATACAAAAGCTTGAGCTGCGCCTTGATGGCCTGCAGCTCATTTTTTGCACGTCTGGTAAACAAGTAGGTTTCTGTTCTGATCATTTTTTCTTCCTCGCTTTCTTGGTGTTAGTGGGTTTTAACTTTTTATACAATGCCCTGCAATAGGGACAGGTATATGGGTCCTTGACCTGGCTGCTCACAATCCATTCCAGACCGCAAAATATGCAGTCTGCATAGTGTGTGCCACGGTCGTCAACGCGGGTCACAGCAGCTCCAGCAGTAAGCGAATTTCCCTGCTGACCTCTATGCGTTCCTTCCACCCCTCTACTTCGGTAAAGTCACACATCAGGACTTCAACCATCTCTTTAACGGTGTCGATACGGTACTGCACCGACTCACTGTTTTCTTCTGTTAAATTTTCTTCTTCTGTTTTTTTCAGTTTGTCCATCCTCAATATCTTTACCGGGCCGCTTCCTGTATATGTGATGTAGCCCATCTTGCGGAGCTTACACTTGAATATGCAGGCATAACGGGTGGTTATCCCCAGTATTTCCCCTGCCTCCGCATTGGTCAGCAGGGGGTTTTCCGCCAGCAGGCACATGTACCGTAGCAGGATGCCACGGTTCTGAGTGCCGCCAGCCTCAGCGCCCATCCCGCACCTCCAGCGGGATAACGATTTCCTGACCGGGCTGCCACTTCTTGTCGAGGTCGGCACCCATCATGTTATTTTGTCTGCGGATATCGTCCACCAAATAGCGGACGTCCTTATGCTTTGCTTGGTGCTCCATGTATTTGGATGCTACCTCCCAGAGCGTTTCGCCGCTCTGTACGTAGTAGCTGACCTCTACATGGTGCGTTGCAGGTTCCATCAGCCCTGAGCACAGCAGTGCTGCCGCTACAAGAGCTAAAATTGCTAGTTTCTTCATGGTGTTCTCCTTTCATTGGCAGCAGGCACGCCGTCTTTGGCTTTCCTCAAAAGCCGCCATAAACTTGGGGTCTTTGAAGCGGTCGACTACAAGCTTTGCAAGCTCCCAGCTTCCTACTGCCGCCAGTTTGTCAGCAGCGGGAATGCTGACGGTGAAGTGTTTTATTTTTTTCTTGGAGCCCATTGTTGCCTCCCTACTCCCTGCCACCTAGGCAGGGGCGATGTGTTGCAATTATGCAACGTTATCTGCAAAAAAAATATCAATAGGGTTTTGTATCCCTACTATTTTGGTAATTTGGCTTGCTTCATCTACATTAATAGGTACTTTCCCATTAAGTTTAAGATTAATTGTTCTAATTGACAAATTCATGTCATGTGCGAGTTGCGCTTGTGTTATGCGCTTCTCAGCTAAAATACCTCTTAACTTGTCTAGTTTCATGACAATTCCTTCCTCCTTTCTTTTGTTGCATTTCTGCTACGATTATATTCTAACGTAAGACGGAGAATAAGTCAAGCATTTTTGCAACGATTTATTCTATTTTCTTGTACTTTTGTTGCACTTATGGTATCATCATATTAGGAGGTGCCTTGTATGAATGACACAGAATTAACTGCACTTGTTAACAGAATAAAAAACAGACGCATGGAATTGAATTTATCTTATCAAGATGTTGCTAACATGATTGGAGTTAGTAAATCCACCTTACAGCGTTACGAAACAGGCTATATAAAAAAAGTACCAATCAATCAAATAAGTGAGCTGGCTAAAGCACTGCATACTA
>CAVKMV010000089.1:0-7077 GCA_963657675.1 Ruminococcus intestinalis | reverse complement strand
AAGCGCTACAAAGTCGCAGGCAAATGCTTTTGCGCAACTTGGATTAAAGGCTACTGATATGGCCTCCGCTATGCAAAAAGATGCTAAAGGGGCAATAATAACGGTATTAAAGGCCATTGAGCAATTATCCCCCGAAAAAAGGACGTCGGTCATGGCTGACCTGTTTGGCAAGGAAAGTCTTAGCGCAATTGGGCCTTTACTTTCAAACCTTGGCGAGCTTGAGGCTAACTTTGCAAAAGTAGGCGACAGTGCAAAGTATACTGGTAGCATGGAAAATGAGTTTTCTGCAAGAAGCCAGACGACTGCAAACAGTATGCAACTTATGAAAAATCGTATAGATAAAGCACAAATCCAAATGACGTCAGGATTGTTGCCAGTGATAGCTATGGGAAGCGAATATCTAGGTAACTTTGCAACAGTTATAGGAAATGTTACTGAAAAATATCCTGGATTAACAGGGGGGATTGTGGCTTTAGGCTTAGGATTGGGCGGGCTGTATATTACGGTTAACCTTGCTACTGCTGCCTTCAATACGGCAAAAGCTGCTATTGCTGGGTATGAACTAATTACTAAAGTAGCAAAAAATTCTACTATAGTTTATACTGCTCAGACAAAAAGTCTGGCGTTCTTTACTAAGCTGGCCGCAGGTGCTCAATGGCTTTTGAATGCATCGCTGTTGGGGTGCCCAGTTTTAGCGATAGCTGTAGCTTTTGCAGCGGCAGGATATATCATTTATCAAAATTGGGATAAAATAAAGCAATTTTTTACTAACCTATGGGACAACCCGACTGCTAGAACGGTTATGTTTCTCACGGGTCCAATCGGCTGGACGATTGCCGCTGCTTCTGCGCTTATAGCAAACTGGGATATAGTAAAGCAATGGTTTATAACATTGTGGGATAATCCTTCTTTGGCAATTCAGCAATTTGTGAATGGAATCAAAAGCCAATTTGCTGGTGCTCTTGCTTGGATACAGGAAAAATGGGAAGCAATAAGGAATTTCATTTCTACTCCTATTTTCGGCAAGGTAAATATTTCCGCTCAAGGTGGCGGCGACAAGGTAGCACACAACGCCAGCGGCGGCATCTATGGACGGGGCGCATTTTTGACCACCTTTGCAGAAAACAGCGGCGAAAGCGCCATCCCTCACACTCCGAACGCCCACAACATCGGCCTGCTGGCAGAAACTAACCGCATTATGGGCAACCCCTTAGGCGGCGGCAACATTAACGCTACCTTTGCGCCAAACATCACAGTAAACGGCGGCAACGCTGAGCAGGTGCAGGAGGTTCTGGAGAACGAAATGGCCAAATTCAAGCAGATGCTGGCAGATTTGCAGAACCAGCAAAGGAGGCTGAGCTATGCCTAGTACATACACCACAACGCAGGGCGATATGTGGGATTTTATCGCCAAAAGGGTTTACGGCACGGAATCAGCAATGAATGTGCTGCTCAGTGCCAACCTGAAGCATATTAATACCGTTGTCTTTTCCGCTGGTGTGGAACTGACGGTGCCCGACTATAGCGCGCCTACATCTTCATCCCTGCCACCATGGAGGCGTTAATATGCTCAGTATCAAAGCAAGACAATGCCAGGTGCTAGTAAAATACAACGACAAGGATATTAGCACAGACCTACAGTCATACCTAAAAAGCGTCAGCTACACCGACAATCTTTCAGGTGAAGCAGATGACCTGCAAATAACATTAGAAGACAAGGCAGGGCTGTGGCAGGCCGCCTGGTTCCCTGACAAGGGCGCAACGCTTGACGTCAGTGTCAAGCTGATAAACTGGCAGGGTATTGGCGAGCAGACTGTACGCTTCGGGCTTTTTGAGATTGACGAAATCACCAGCCAGGGAATGCCCAGCGAGGTGCAGATAAAGGCTGTAAGCGTCCCCGACAACAACAGCCTGCGCGGCAAGGAGCGCACACGCAGCTGGGAAAAGGCTGAGCTGAAGAAAATCGCCAACGATATCGCGGCAGGCGCGGAGCTTACGCTGGTATATGATGTAAAAAATTACAATCCGCTTATAGACAGGGCAGAGCAGACGGAGCAGTCTGACCTGTCCTTTTTATATAAGCTGTGTGCTGACCATGGACTGGCGCTCAAGATATGCAATAAGCAGGTAGTAATTTTTGATGAAGCCAAATACGAGGCGGCAGACGCTGTTATGGTGCTGCCTAAGCCAAGAGCTGTCGTAACCGGTACGCTGACAAGCTTGGACAAGCTGAAAAGCTACAGCCTGCGCAGCAAGGTGCGCGATACCTACAAGGCCTGCCACGTAAAGTATCAGGAAAGCAAGAAGAAGGCAAAAATTGAAGCTACCTTTAGCGACCCAAACAAAACAGAGGGCAAAACGCTGGAGGTCAATGAGCAGGTCAAGTCCATTGCTGAGGCTGAAAGACTTGCCAAAAAGAAGCTGAGGGAAAAGAACTGCGAGGAATGGACAGGAAGCTTCAGCTTTTTGGGGAATCCTGAGCTTCTGGCAGCGGTGAATGTGGAGCTTAGCGGCTATGGCTCATTCGATGGCAAGTATATCATAACTAAGGCCACGCATGATATCGGCAATGGCTATACCACCAGCATAGATGTAAGAAGGTGCTTGAATGGATATTAACCAGATAAAGAATTTAATCCGCGTCGGCCGTGTGTCCAGCGTGAACGGCAGCGAATGCAGCGCACGTGTTACCTTTGGAGATAAAGACGATTTAGTAAGCGCTGAGCTGCCAGTTATCACAATCGGCAGCAAGGGAACACGTGCCTACTGGGTGCCTGAGGTTGACACGCAGGTGGTGTGTATTTTTGACCCTAATGTCAGCGGCAGCGGCCTTAGCCCCGGCTTTATTATCGGGGCTTTTTACAGCGATGAAGACACACCAGTGGAAAGTGACGCCAGCGTGCGCAGCATTACCTTTGCCGATGGCAGCTTTATCCGCTACAACAATGGCAATATAGAAATCAACGCTAAGGGAAATTTGGTGCTTAAGGGCGCTAACATTACGCTTAACTAAAGGGGTGATTATATGCCAAATGCAACAAGATTAGGGGACAATGACACGGGGCATGACGCCTGCCCGCCAAGGGCGCTGGTCAGTGCCAGCGGTGACGTGATTATCAACGGTAAGGGCGCGGGACGCGTGGGTGACAGCTATGCGGTGCATGGCTGCGTAAATCACCCGGGGCATAGCGGCGTTATCGCCAGCGGCAGCAGCAGCGTGTTTATCAATGGCAGGGCCGCAGGCAGGATAGGTGACCCCGTAAGCTGTGGCGGCAGTGTGACCGAAGGCAGCGGCAACGTGATAATAGGAGGTTGATATTATGCTTGTAGGCTTTATGTCAGATATCCCGTTTATTGTGTCCAGCAAGTATATACGTACATTCGACGATTACGGACGCAGCAGCGGAGGGCGCTGGTCCCAGCATGACATTATCGGCGCAAAGCCTGTGCTGGAATTTTTGGGGCCTGATGTGGAAAAGATTAGCTTTACTATGCACCTGCGGGCAGACCAGGGCGTCAATCCTGCTAAGGAAATAGAAAAGCTGAGGAAGCTGCGTGATGACGGCAAATGTTTTCCGTTGGTTATTGGCGGCAAAATGGTTACGGATAATTTGTGGGTGCTGGAAAGCCTGGACGAAACAGTGGCCTACTGGGGAAAGCTGGGCAGTATGCTGAGTGCTAAGGTAACAGTGACGCTTAAGGAATATGCAGGAGGGCTGACGCTATGACCTACGATGTTTTTGCAACGCCGCAAACGGGCATAGACTTTGCACCGGCTACAGAGGCGGCCGAAATCCTGCAAAACGTGCGGACGATTATAACGACCACACAATATTCCGTGCCGCTTGATAGGGATTTTGGTATTAACGCCGATATGTTGGACCTGCCTATGAACGTGGCACAGGCGCGCCTGCAATCCGAAATCATAACGGCTATAAAAAAATATGAGCCACGTGTGGAGATAACGGCGATTAGTTTTACCGGCACGGCTGACGGCGTGCTGGTCCCGAAAGTGCAGGTGAAAATAAAAGATGAGTAAATTGGAAAATCTGCCTGAAATTGTTTTCGTAAACGCTGACGCAGATGAAGTTGAAAGCTATGTGATTGGCCAATATGAAAAGATATCCGGCAGGACATTGGCAAAGGGCGACCCTGTAAGGCTGTTTCTATTGTCCATTGCGGCGCTGATTATTTTGCTCCTGAACAAGATAAATGAAACAGGCAAGCAGAATTTATTGCGTTACGCTACAGGCGACAATCTGGACCATTTGGGCGTACTGGTTGGCGTGGAGCGTACAGCGGCCACGGCGGCGGTAACTACAATGCAGATAACATTGTCCGCTAAGCTGGGTACTGCTGTAATCATCCCGGCAGGGACACGCTTCACGGCAGGCGATAACGTATTTTTCACCCTGGACAGCCCGCTGGTGATTGCTGCAGGGGAAACAACAGGCAGCGGCAGCGCTACCTGTATGGATACAGGCGAAGCTGGCAACGGCTACTTAGCGGGACAGCTAAAAACGTTGGTTGACCCTGTGCCTTATGTTGCGAGCGTGGCCAATACCACCACCAGCGAAGGCGGCGCGGAATTGCAGGACGACGACAGCTATCGCGAGGATATCCGCATGGCACCCGAAAACTTCAGCACAGCGGGCCCTGACGGCGCATATATCTACCACGCTAAAAGGGCTTCAACGCAGGTGGCGGACGTGGCGGTGTATTCCCCTGAGCCTGGCGAGGTTGAGGTAAGGCCGCTTTTGGTAGACGGTGAAATACCTGGCAGCGAAATGCTGGCGATTGTAAAGGCGGCGCTGAATGGCAAAAAGGTGCGGCCGCTTACGGATAAGGTTACAGTGCTGGCACCTGAGCAGGTCAGCTATCAGGTGAACCTGACCTATTACATCGACAGTGACAATCAGACGCAGGCAACGGCTATCCAGACGGCGGTAAATGCGGCAGTGGATGAATATATTGTGTGGCAGAAGTCAAAGCTGGGCAGGGATATTAACCCGTCAGAGCTGATTGTGAAGGTGATGGCGGCAGGGGCCAAACGTGTGGCGGTGACTTCACCAGCGTTCACCGTTGTAGGAAGCACACAGGTGGCAGTCTGCACGGCAAGCAGCGGTGTTTTGGGAGGGATAGAGGATGCATGATTTAAGCGATAATGTATTGCAAAAAATTCTTCCCACCTCCATCAGCAGCGACGCCACAGTAAAGGATATCGTGGAGGCTATCAGCGGCAGGCTGGTGGAGCTGGACGCACAGGCTGAGTGTGTGCTGCTGCTGCCCAGGCTTGACAAGCTGGAGGAAGCAGTGGTTGACGAACTGGCGTGGCAGTATCATGTGGACTTTTACGAAAGCACGCTGAGCGTCAGCAAGAAAAGGGCTTTGGTAAAAAGGGCTATTGCACAGCACAGGTATAAGGGTACCGTGGCGGCAGTTGAGGAAGTGTGCTCTGACGTTTTCAAAAACGCCGTTGTGCGTGAATGGTACGACTACGATGGCGGCGAAGCGTATCACTTCAGGGTGCGCGTTGCTCAGGAAAACGTTCCAGATGAAGATACAATAGCAAGGCTAACCAAAGCCATAAAGGCCTGCAAGAACACACGCAGCTGGCTGGACAATATCGAGTTTTGGTATCAGCCGCAGGGCACAGTGTATTGCGCAGGTGTTGTATGCAGACACAAGAAGATTAGCTTCAAGCTGTAAGGGGGTGAGGATATGCTGAAAATAGATTATGAAGGCCCCAACCGCAACCGTATCACGCTTACTAAGGGCGACAGTGCAAGGCTTAAGTTAAAGCTTTATGACGCACAAAACAAGCTGCTGACGCTAAAGGACGGGGACGCCGCCGTGCTGACCATCAAGCAGGATATAGACAGCGAAGAGGCGGTGCTGCAATTAACGGTTGATGAATCCCAGCAGTTCACCTTTGCGCCTGCTGACACGGCAAACCTTGCATGCGGCAAATATTGCTATGACATTCGGGTAACACTGAATGACGGCGATATCTACACAGTAATTCCCCCGTCGCAGTTCATCGTGGTCAAGGGGGTGTCGTAGCATGGACGGCGCAGGCATTATTGGCAGATTAGAAAGTATAAGGGATATATACGGTCGGGTTGATTGCGGCACTAGCAGGGTGGACCCGCTGCCTGAATACAGCGGCGCTTATGAGGTTGTATCCAAAGCACATACAGACAGCTACCTTGAAACAAAGGACAAGAAGCTGACGGACAACATCCATGTAAAGGAAATACCGTATTTTGAAACTACTAACCTGTCAGACGGCTTGACTGTATATATTGGCAGTGAAGTTGAATTTGAATAAGAGGAGGCTGGAAAATGTCTAATTGGGGAAAGCCTGTACTGACCAAAAAAGGCCTGCTGCTACAGGCAAAGGTTGACGCAGGTGCCGAAATGTCATTGACTAAATGCAAGCTGGGCAGCGGGGAGCTTCCCAGCGGCCAGAGTCTGGAGGACCTGACGGAGCTTATCACGCCTGTACAGACGCTGGTGATTGCGAGCGTCAGCTATTCGGCAGATGACAAGGCCTGTGAGATTACCACGGTCACGGATAACAGCGGCCTGACCGAGGGTTATTATCTGAGGGAGTTCGGCGTGTATGCGCAGGACCCTGACGATGGCGAAATCTTATACGCCGTTGTCAATGACGATACGCCAGATTACATCCCTGCAAATGGGACGGCGACGGTTATCAGTCAGGAACTGACCATTGCATTGTCGTTCAGCAATGCAACGAATGTGACGGCACTGGTCAACACGTCTGCCATCGCAACAATTAACTACGTCAACAATTCAGTGACCACGGCAGTGGCAGACCTGAAGGATATGACGGGGGCGACGACAACGGCTGCAGGCGTGCACGGACTAGCGCCTGCCCCTGCTAAGGGCAAGGATATACGCTATTTGTGCAGCAACGGCGTGTGGGAAGAAATCAGCACGGCGACAGACACGGAAATCACAACGGCAGTAAGCGAAATGCTGGGTTAGGAAGGAGCTTGAATAATGGCTAACAAATATATTTCTAAGGTTGTTTATGGCGGCAACACTATT
>CAVKMV010000088.1:0-7100 GCA_963657675.1 Ruminococcus intestinalis | reverse complement strand
GTACCAGGCCGATGGCGAGCAGGTCATCCGTAGACGCTGCCAGCACAGCCTGCGGCGTGATAGGCCTGCCTGTCAGGGTCTCCAGCTTCTGCATCAGCTGTTGGCTGACGTCAGGCGGCAGCTGTTGGGCAATGATGCCTGTAAGTAAATATGTAAAATATACCTCCTTGGGCTTTGCCTTCAGGGGGCAGGGTGAATAACGCTCTACTAACGGAGCCAGCTCGGGGGCGTTTTCACGCAGATAGCGGTCACCAACAGACCAATCTGGGGTTTGGCACATAAGCATCCTCCTATTTGCTTTTATTTACTATATTATAATACTAAATGCAGGGCAAGACAAACGAAAAATTTGCGAAATACAAACACATTGTGACGATTAGATTTGCACTTTTTGGCTTCACGCTGTATAATTAATCTGATTAGTAATCTTTAGTTTTAAAAATGATGTAAGGAGACGATGAAATGTCCGAAGTTCGCGTAAGATTTGCTCCCAGTCCTACTGGGTATTTACATATTGGTGGTGCGCGTACGGCGCTGTTCAACTGGCTGTTTGCCCGTAAGATGGGCGGCAAGCTGATTCTGCGTATCGAAGATACCGATATTGAGCGTTTGAAGGAGGATTCCGTCAGCCAGATTCTGACCAGCTTAAAGTGGCTTGGCATTAACTGGGACGAGGGTCCGGAGGCTGGTGGCGACTATGGTCCATATTACCAGTCCGAGCGTCTGGATATTTATAAAAAATATGCTGACAAGCTGCTGGCTGAGGGCAAGGCCTATTACTGCTTCTGCTCCACAGAGGATTTAGCAGCACAGCGTGAAAAGCAGCGCGCTGCCAAGCAGCCGTTCCGTTATGCCCGCACCTGCCGTGACCTTTCGCCCGAGGAGGCCAAGGCCCGCATCGCAGCCGGCGAGCACTACAGCGTCCGTCTCAAGATTCCTGCCGAGGGCAGCATCACCGTGCATGATTTGATTCACGGTGATGTAACCTTTAATATGGACCAGTTTGACGATTTCGTTATTGTTAAATCCAATGGCATTCCTACCTACAATTTTGCCGTTGTCGTAGATGACCATCTGATGGGTATGACCCACGTGCTGCGCGCCGAGGAGCATCTTTCCAACACGCCAAAGCAGCTTTTGGTTTACGAAGCATTGGGCTGGGAGCCGCCCAAGTTTGGCCATATGCCGATGATTCTGGCTATGGACCGTTCCAAGCTGAGCAAGCGCCATGGCGCTACCTCCGTAGAGGAATTCCGCAGCCAGGGCTATCTGCCTGAAGCAATCATCAACTATCTTACCCTTTTGGGCTGGGGTCCCGGCGATGAGCGCGAGATCTTTACCCTGGAGGAAACCGTTAAGCTGTTTGAGCTGGAGCAGATGAGCAAGAAGGCTGCCATTTATGACACCAAAAAGCTGACCTGGATGAACGGCCAATATCTGTCGGAGCTGCCGCTGGAGCGTGTCCTGCCTGAGGCTAAGCCGTTCTTTATCAACGATGGTCTGGTAACGGAGGCTTGGTTTGCCGATGCCGCCAACGAGGCATATTTTGCCAAGCTGGTGGACGTTGTACGCGTGCGTGTTAAAACCCTGCAGGAGGTTGCTGACGCTTCCACCTACTTCTTTAAGGAGCTGGACGGTTACGACGAAAAGGGCGTAAGCAAGCACTTTAAGCCCGAAAATATCACTATTTTAGAGCAATGCATTGCTGCTATCGAGGCAGATGAGGTATATGATCTGGCAAGCACGGAGGCAGCCTATAACAAGATTGCTGCCGATAACGGTCTGGCATTGGGCAAGGTAATTCATCCGACGCGTCTGGCACTTACCGGCCGCACCGTGAGCCCCGGTATGTTTGACGTTATGGTGCTGTTGGGTAAGGAAAAGACCCTGGCACGTCTGCGCAAGGCAGTAGAATATATTAAAAGCTTGTAATTGACCAATGATTAAGCAGGAGGGCTGTCTTCCTGCTTAATTTTTACCAAGGCGTCCGTACACCGGCGCTGACACGGACTTCTGCAAGGAGGTAGCAGTCTATGAGAACTTTATTGACAACATTATTATGCATATCACTGTGCCTGCCTGTCCTGGCAGACCAGCAGACAACAGTGCTGTCGCAGCAGACAACGCTGGGCAGGGCGACGGTGACGCTGCCCTATATTGATGGCAGCAACGGTGTGGAGCTGGAAAAGCAGGCCAACAGCTTGGTGCAGGAGGCTGCAGGCAGGCTGGTTAAGGAGGTGGGCGGCCAGGGCACGCTCACCTATAAGGTGCTGCTGAACCGTCCCAGCCTGGTGAGTGTTTTGCTGCAGGCAGATAATGACGGGCGCACGGCCTATAAGGGACTGAACCTGGATTTGACCAGCGGCAGGGAATTTACTGTTACAGATTTCTTTGTGGATAATGACGATGTAAAGAACGCCTTGGGCGACTATGACAACGTGCTCTTTGGCGAGACAGGCTTTTATATCCGCAGCGAAGAAAATGCCGCTTATGAAAAATTTGTACCCTATGGTGATTTACTTTCCTCCCTGCGTATTGGTGATGCCGGCCGCCTTTTGCAGCTGGCCAGGCTGACGGAAAACGCCGCCGGCAAAACGCTGCGCCTGCCGCAAAGCGGGCTGATCGCACTCAAGCTTGATGCTAACCCGTCTACAGGCTACGGCTGGGAGATGAGCTGCAGCTCGCCTGACGTGAGCAAGGTGGGCAGTTCGTTTACTATTCCCCGCGGTGACGAAAACAGGGTGGGTGTGCCTGGTGTAGAAATTTTGGTATTAGCAGTCACCAAGCCAGGCACCTATAACGTGCGTATGGATTATAAGCGTTCGTGGGAAAAAATAAGCCTGAACAGCTTTAGCTTTACCGTTGTTGCCGAATAAAATAAAACAATGAAGAGGTTTCGTTATGGAGAAGTCGGCGATTTCAGTAAAAATATATAACAATACATATCTGCTGCGGACGTCGGCAGCGCAGGAGGATGTGCTGCAGGTGGCGCAGGATGTGGACAGCAGGATGCAGACTCTTGCTGCTGCCAAGAATATAATGCATACGGAAAAGCTGGCAATCTGGACGGCGCTGGATTTGGCTGCCGACCTGCAGGCCGAGCGCAGGCACGGCGCAGAGCTCGCCCTGGCCTTAAAGGTGCAGGAGGAGCAGTGCCAGGCTCTGGCGCAGGAGCTGGAGGATAAACGCAGGCAGGAGACAGAGCTGACTGCTAATCTGCAGGCTGCCAGGGAGCGGTGCCAGCTGCTGGAGACAGCGCTGCGAAAGCAGCATGACCAAAGCGCGCAGACAGAAGATAGCCTGCAGGAGCTTAAGGAGCGCTATGAACGGCTTTTGACCGCGGTACGTGAAAGGTAGATTTGGATGGGAAAAAGAAAAATTGAGCTGCTTGCCCCCGCAGGCAGCTGGGAAGCACTGGAGGCAGCCGTTAACGCCGGCGCAGATGCCGTATACATGGGCGGCAAGGCCTTTGGTGCCCGTGCCTATGCCAGCAACTTTGACGAGGAGCAGATGGCAAGGGCGGTTTATTTTGCGCATATGCATCATGTGTGCCTGTATATAACGGTTAATACGCTGGTGGACGACAGCGAGCTGGAGCAGCTGGCGCAGTACCTGCTGTTTTTGAACAACGTGGGTGTGGACGGCCTCATCGTGCAGGATTTGGGCGTTATCCGCCTGGCACGCAAAATCGTGCCGCAGCTGCCGCTACACGCCAGCACCCAGATGACGATTACAAATAGCAGCGGCGTAGAATTTGCTGCTGGCGCGGGCATGGAGCGCAGCGTTTTGGCACGTGAGCTGAGCCTGAAGGAAATAGCTGCTGCCTGCAGGGCTGGCAGTGAAATAGAAACCTTTATCCATGGTGCCCTGTGTGTGTGCTATAGCGGCCAGTGCCTGATGAGCAGCCTGATTGGCGGCCGCAGCGGTAACCGTGGCCGTTGTGCCCAGCCCTGCCGCCTGCCGTACAGGCTCTTGAACGCCAAGGACGAGGATATGCTGGCAGGTAAGGACGCAGGTCAGTATCTTTTGAGTCCTAAGGATATGAACACGCTGGCGATTCTGCCGCAGCTGATTGAAGCAGGGGTGGTTTCCTACAAGATAGAGGGACGTATGAAGCGGCCTGAATATGTGGCGGTGGTGGTGGATGCCTACCGCCGCGCCATCGACAGCTATCTGGCAGGAAACTACCAGGTACCGCAGCAGGATTTGGCCAATATCGAGCAAATTTTTAACCGTGACTTTACTACCGCATATATGGAACGCCGTCCCGGCCGCACGATGATGAGCGACCGCCGTCCTAACAATCGCGGCGTACTCATCGGCCGTGTAGCAAAATTAGACAAGCAGCACAATAAGGCCGTCGTCAAGCTGGACAAGGAGCTGCACCTGGGTGACGGCCTGGAATTTTGGGTGAGCGTGGGCGGACGCGTGGGTACTACGGTGACAGATATGCAATGCGCCGGCAAAAGCGTGCAGACTGCGGGTGTGGGCCAGCAGGTGACGATTGACGTGCCTAATGGCGTACGCCTGAACGACCGCGTTTTCCGCACGCTGGACAGTCAGCTGATGAGCTACGCACAGCAGTTTTTCGGTCTGGAGGCCAAGAAGCGTATTCCTGTGGACGCAGTGGTGACTGCGAAAATCGGCCAGCCTATGACGGTGCTGCTTACAGACGATGCAGGTAATAGCGGTTATGGCGAGACTGATTTTATCGTGGAGCAGGCACGCAAGCGCGCCCTGGACGAGGCAGGCGTGCGCAAGCAGCTGGACAGGCTGGGGACGACGGAATACTATCTGCATAGCCTGCGCTTTGAGCACGATGAAAATGTGATGGTGCCCATGAGCGAGATGAACGAGGCGCGTCGTATGGCCTGTGAGGCCTTGGATGCTGCCCGTCTGGCGGCGTTCGCCCCCGCGCGCACAGCAGTGCATAAATATGACGTACAGCTGGTGCCGCAGCCGCATAAGCTGCAGCATGAGACAGTGCTTGCCGTCCATTGTGACAGCGTGGACAGGGTTAACGCCGCCCTGCAGGCCGGTGCTGAGCGCATCATCTTTGGTGGCGAATGCTTTAACCACCAGCAGCCTGCTGCCGATACCTACGCCAAGGTGGCGCAGCTGGTGCAGCGTGCAGGCCGTCAGCTGGCCTTTGCTACACCGCGCATCGTCAAGGAAGCGCAGCTGGCTTATTTTGACAAGCAGTTTGAGCAGTGGGAGGCTCTCAAGCCGGATTTTGTTTACATCAACAACAACAGCCTGTGGCCCGTGGCTGTCCGTCACAGCGGCCTAAAGCTTGTAGCGGATATGTCGCTGAATTTGTTCAACAGCCAGACGCTGCAGTTTTGGGCAGAGCAGGGAGCAGTGGGAGCCGTGCTCAGCGCCGAGCTGACGATGGCGCAGGTGGAGCATCTGACGTCCGTCAGCCCGCTGCCGCTGGAATGTATGGTGCAGGGACGTCTGGAGATGATGGTGTCGGAATACTGCGTTGGCGGCAGCTTTTTGGGTGCGCTGGATAAGGGTGCGTGCAAATTTAACTGCGCCGAGCCGCTCTTTTTGGGTGACCGCAAGGACGCACGCTTCCCGATCGCGACAGACCAGTTCTGCCGCATGCACGTGCTCAACGCGCACGAGCTGTCGATGGTGGCCAATGTGCAGCACATGGCACAGATTGGCGTGGCCAGCCTGCGCATAGACGGACGCAATTATGATGCGGCGCGCCTGGGCGAGCTGGTGGCACTGTACCGCAGGGTTTTGGGCGGTGCTATGGAAGCTCCCGAAAATCTACCGGGGACGACGCGCGGCCATTATTTTAGGGGCGTTATGTAGATATAATTAGGTCTGCGGCCTGACGTTGCCAGGCTGCAGGCTTTTACCATAAATGGAGGATTATTTGATGATTCGTACTTTGGATTTTATCTGCAGTAAATGTAATGCCAGGTTTGTTCCTGGCGAAAAGCTGTATTACCGTGATAACTATATGGGTAGCAGCATCCGTGACACGCAGTTTATCTGCCCGGACTGCATAGAAAAATGGCAGCAGAGGTGGCAGATAAAAAGCGCCAGCTTTCACGAGGCTGACTACGTGCTGACTGTCGACCTGGAGCTGGCAGACGGCACCTGTTATGAAAGCATGGACTGCACGCCTATTGATGAGACGGAAACAGTTATTTTAGGCGAGGACGTGCCTGTGGAGGCGCAAAGGGCATTGTACAAAATATATGCCGCCTGGGACAAGGAGCGCAAGGCGCATTATTTGAAGGACTGCACCTTCCAGGATGAATTTATGCGTACAGCCTTCACCTGCGAAACCTACGACGGAGAGCGCTACGAAAATGTTGCCTTCCGCATTACGATGCGGGGCGAGCTGCAGACGGAAATTCCTGTGCCTGATTACATTAAGGCACAGATCATGGAAGCATATAAGCTGTACGAAGCGCAGAACGCAGATTATCCGCAGGCCGACGAGCTGACTGCGGATGAAGAGGAAATTGCCAGGATTACACAAAAATTAAAGAACAAGGGGAGCCGTAACGAATGAGTGAATTACTAGAGAAAATTGAAAAACGCCGCACCTTCGCGATTATTTCGCACCCTGATGCAGGTAAAACAACCTTGACAGAAAAGCTGCTGCTTTATGGTGGAGCCATCCACCTGGCAGGCTCCGTCAAGGCCAGAAAAAGCAACAAGCATGCTGTTTCTGACTGGATGGAGATAGAAAAGCAGCGTGGTATTTCGGTTACATCTTCGGTTTTGCAATTTGATTATGACGGCTACCGTGTCAATATCCTTGATACTCCCGGTCACCAGGACTTTTCGGAGGACACTTATCGCACGCTGATGGCTGCCGACAGCGCCGTGATGCTGATTGACGCTGCCAAGGGCGTGGAGCCGCAGACCAAAAAGCTGTTCTGGGTATGCCACCGCCGTCATCTGCCTATTTTCACCTTTGTCAACAAGCTGGACCGCTATGGCCGCAATCCCTTTGATTTGATGGACGAGCTGGAAAAGGTTTTGGGCATCCGCGCCTTCCCTATTAACTGGCCTATCGGTATTGACGGGCATTACAAGGGCGTATATAACCGTCTGGAAAATACTATTGA
>CAVKMV010000087.1:0-7172 GCA_963657675.1 Ruminococcus intestinalis | reverse complement strand
GGTATACTCCTCCTGCTGCTCTTCCTGTTCATCTGTCCAAAAGAATTTCATTGCTGTATTTTTTAAACCCATGGCCATCAGCCTCCATATCAAAAACAGTTATTGGCTATTAATTCGCTGCCCTAAGGCAAAACTCCTGCTTACTGATAATAATTTTAGCAGATTTTTCCCGGGTTGTCAAAATTACATCTGTGCGTTCTTCATACGGCCACGCAGCTTGCCGCGCTCCAGACGGTTGAGCACCTTCTTGCGCATACGGATGCTCTTAGGGGTAACCTCTACCAGCTCATCATCATTGATATGCTCCAGAGCCTGCTCCAGCGAGAAGGTCTGAGGCGGAATCAGGCGGATTGCTTCATCACTGCCGGATGCACGCATGTTGCTGACATGCTTCTTCTTGCAGGGGTTAACGTCCATGTCGTCCTCACGGCTGTTTTCGCCAACCAGCTGACCCTCATAAATCTTTTCAGCAGGAACGACGAACATCGTGCCGCGCTCCTGGGCATTGCCAATGCCGTAGGAAGTGGTTTCGCCGGTTTCAAAGGCAACCAGGCTGCCGCGGGTACGGCCGGGGATTTCGCCCTTATATTCTTCATAGCCTGCAAAGACATGGTTCATGATGCCGTTGCCCTTGGTATCGGTCAGGAACTGGTTACGGAAGCCAATCAGGCCGCGGGCAGGAATCTTAAATTCCATACGCAGATAGCCGGCCATCTCGGTCATGTTCTGCAGCTCTGCCTTGCGCAGGCCCAAGCCCTCCATAACGGCGCCCATATAATCCTGCGGTACGTCGATGGTCAGTGCCTCCATAGGCTCCATCAGCTTGCCTGCCCCGTTGCGGTGCATAATAACCTTAGGCTTACCAACCTGCAGCTCAAAGCCCTCACGGCGCATGGTTTCGATCAAAATAGACAGATGCAGCTCGCCACGGCCTGCTACCTTGTAGGCATCGGGGCTGTCAGTTTCCTCCACGCGCATAGACACATTGGTCTTAACCTCCTTGAAGAGTCGGTCACGCAGGTGACGGCTGGTTACGAATTCGCCCTCACGGCCGGCGAAGGGGCTGTTGTTTACATAAAAAATCATCGACAGGGTCGGTTCATCAATCTTGATGCCCTTCAAGGCTTCAGGCTTCTCGCTGTCAGCGATGGTGTCGCCGATGTTGGCATCCTGCAGGCCAATTAAGGCAACGATGTCACCAGCCTCAACCTCAGGCACCTCCACGCGCTTCAGGCCCTGGTAGGTGTACAGGCGGCCAATCTTGCCGTTGCGGTCGCCCTTCTCGTCCAGCAGCTTGATGTTTTCGCCATTGTGGATAGTGCCACGCACTACGCGGCCGACAACGATACGGCCAACATAATCATCATAATCCAAGGTGTTTACCAGCATCTGCAGCGGTGCGTTTACATCAACATCAGGTGCGGGAATGTTTTCCAAAATAACCTTAAACAGCGGCTCTAAGCTGTCGCTTTCCTCGTCCATGCTCAGCTTGGCGATGCCGTTGCGGGCAGATGCCAAAACAACGGGGAACTCCAGCTGGCTTTCGTCAGCATCCAGCTCGATGAACAGGTCCAAAACCTCGTCAATAACCTCGTCCACACGCTGGTCAGGACGGTCAATCTTGTTGATAACAACGATAGGCTTCAGGTGCTGCTCCAAGGCCTTGCGCAGCACATACTTGGTCTGCGGCATAGGGCCCTCATAGGCATCAACCAACAGCAGCACGCCGTCAACCATGGTCAGCACGCGCTCTACCTCGCCGCCAAAGTCAGCATGGCCCGGGGTGTCGAGGATGTTAATCTTTACGCCCTCGTGCATAACGGCGGTGTTTTTGGACAGGATGGTAATGCCACGCTCACGCTCTAAGGCGTTGGAGTCCATTACACGCTCTTCAACGTGCTCGTTAGCACGGAAGATGCCGCTTTGCTTCAGCATGGCGTCAACCAGGGTGGTCTTGCCATGGTCAACGTGGGCGATAATTGCTATATTACGAATATCGTTTCTAATCATTATTTCTACTCTCTCCTTCTTAAAAGACAAGAAAAAGGATGCTTGTCAAGGGCACCCTTCACGTTTTGCGCTATACTAATTAATTATATGCTCTTTCGATTTTCATGTCAACAAAATTTGTATAGAAAGTTACAAAAGGCGCAGAAGCCTGCGCCCTTTGCCCCATGGCATCACAAATCCTTAAATTGCTCTTCCATATATTTACGCAGCTTTTCCAGCTTTTTGCGCACCAGTGCGGCCTTGGAGGCATCACGGGCCACAAGCTGCTCAATTTTGCTGCGCTGCAGCAGGTAATCGCGCTCCAGTCCGCGCATATAGGCACGCAGCTCGATAGCAGCAGGCTCCACCTGCACTGCCTCGGACTCATGGATCTGCCACTGCGTACCGTGGATTTCAGCACAGTCGCCAAAATGCGGAATATAGGCTGCAGTCCCAAGCGTTCTTCCCAGGGTATCTGCCAGCTCCATGGCTGCGTCCAGCTCGCCATGCGTTACGAAAAAGGCCTTAGGCAGCTCCTTCATGCCGCTAAACCACGCCAAAAGCTGCTTTTTATCCGCATGCGCCGAAAAGCCCTTCATGTTATAGATTTTGGCCTCCACCTTGATGTCCTCGCCCATAATCTTCACGCGTTTAGCGCCATCGATCAGCCTGCGTCCCATGGTACCCTCTGCCTGATAGCCGGCGAAGACCACGCTGCTGTCAGCGCGCCACAGGTTATGCTTGAGGTGGTGCAAAATGCGGCCTGCGTCCGCCATCCCGCTGGCCGAAATGATAATTTTGCTGCCAGGCGTATCGTTAATCGCCATAGATTCCTGCACCGTCGCCGTAAAACGCAGATTGCGCATAGCCACCAGCCGCCTTCCCTGCATAGCGTACAGGGCACGCGCCTCCTCGTCGTACTCGGAGGGGTTCGTCAGCGTTATCTGCGTAGCCTTGTTGGCCATAGGACTATCCACATAAATGGGCAGCTCAGGGATTTTGCCTGCTGCCTGCAGCTTTTGGAAGTAATACAAAAGCACCTGCGTACGCCCCACGGCAAAGGCAGGGATTATCACGTTGCCGCCACGCTCCGCCGTATCGTTGATAATGCGCGCCAGCTCGCCCTCCTTGTCATACGCCTCGTGCACGCGGTTGCCATAGGTGGACTCCGTAATGATAAAATCAGCACCGGCGGAAGCCGTCGGATCAGCAATAATCGGCTGGTCAGGCTGGCCTATATCACCCGTAAAGAGAAGACGCGTCCTGTCAGCGCCATCCGTCACCGTCATTTCCACATAGGCCGATCCCAGGATGTGCCCTGCAACCCTAAAGGTCACCTCCACCCCAGGGAGAACGGCAAAGCGTGCATCAAATTCATGTATCTTAAACAGGCGCAGCGCCCGCGAGGCATCATCCACCGTAAACAGTGGCTCCACCAGCCTTTTGCCGGCACGCAGGCCCTTGCGGTTGGCGTATTCGGCATCGCTTTCCTGGATGTGCGCGCTGTCAGGTAGCAAAATAGAACACAGCTCCTGCGTAGATTTGGTGCAGTGGATATAACCCTTAAAGCCAGCCTTCACCAGCTTGGGCAGCAGGCCGCTGTGATCTACATGCGCGTGCGTCAGCACCACAGCCTCTATCTCGCCCGGATTGAACAAAAAATCCCTTTCGTTAAATGCCTTGATGAGCTTGGAGCCCTGAAACATACCACAGTCCACCAGCAGCTTGTGACCGCCAGTCTCCAGCAGGTAGCAGGAGCCTGTCACTGTACGTGTCGCGCCCAAAAACGTTATCCTCATGGCTACGCCTCCATTCTTGCAAAAGCCAATTTCTTTTGTGTATTTATATAATTCTACAAAAAATTGCGAAATCCTTTATTAGCATTTCTGTTGACGCTTTTCCGCCAACTGCTACGGCATCTTCCCATCTGCCTAAACAAAAAGGATGCCTCTCCTACGAATAAGAAAAGCATCCAATTTGTTCAGTCCAGATACAGGGCGCACAAAAGCAGAGCCTTATGCGCCTGTTGAACGCACGCTTACTTGCTGTGGCAGTGGCCGCTGGTCTCGCCGCTCATAATTCTGCGGAAGATTTCGTGTGCCTCTTCCGTGCTCTTGCCGTTGGCCAAGGCCTTCTGCATATGAATCATAGCAGTGCGGTATTTGGCATGCGCCTCGTCCTGCGGAATAGCATCGATGTTTTTCGGGTCAAACTCCATGACCTTTTTGAAGATAGCATGAAGCTCGTCAACCGATTTGCCGGCCTTCTTGGCAGCCTCCACGTGCTTCATCGCGCTTTCGTAGCGATGCTTGCCATGCGGATCAGTAGGGATTACAAATTTGGGATGGTTCATGATCGTCACCTCACTTTCTGTATTACAAGACTAGTATACACTATATGGTTAGTACACACTCAAGTATCTTTAGAAGTTTTTTTATTAAAATTATACCTACTCTGCTGCCTTAGCCGCAGTCTGCGCTAGGCGCCCGGCAACCACCCTGTTAAAAAGCTGCTGCCAGGCTGTCAGCATCGCCTCCAGCGACGGCGCTGCTATTAACTCTTTTTCAACAATATATTTGTCTGCCAATACATCCAAAAGCTGCTGCCCCGCCTGCTGCATTTCCTCTGCGCTAATCAGCTCCCACAGCTGCTGGTCTAAAAGATGTATATACAACGAAGTATATACCAGCATGATATTTTCATGTGCCAGCTCCTCGGCCGCAACCAGGTATTCCGGCTTAACCTCTGCCCCGGTCTGAGCAGCATAGAGCCCCCACATCGTCCCTGGCAGTACGCCAAAGCGCTTCAGCCTGCGGAAGGCATCGTGCTGCATCTGCGGTGTCAGCCCTGACTGCTTGGCCAATGCCTTCTTCACAGCCGCCTTGACCACGCGGCCGATAAGCTCGCCCAGCTTGGAATGCTTGCCTGCACCCTCCAGGTACAGGTCACTGTCACTGTTGGCTACGACGATTGTCTGGTCCGTGCCAGAGCCTGTGGCAATGCCGTTGGAATACTTGCTGCCCTCCAGCAGCTCCTGGATGGCGGCTGTCTTAGCCTCCGTGCAGGTGACCAAAGCGCGCGCCAGCACCCCTGGCGGCAGGTCGCAGTCCAGCACCAGCATGATGTTAATCGTCCCGTACTTCAGCGGCTTGGGCAAGGGCTTGTAATAATCCGCGGGATCACCCACGCGGCCACCGTTGGTCTCTATGCCGCCGGTCACGATGGCGCTCACCGTCAGCTCCTTAAAGCTCAGGCTTTCCACCACTGCATTTTCCATGCTTGCGGCCGTCCCCATGCCGCTCACCTTGAGCGGATCAAGCGCCAGGCGCTCAGAAATAAGCTTCATATGCTCCACGTAGCTGTCTGCCAGCATCTCGCAGGGCATACCCGCCCCCTGCTTGGCATCATGGTTATATACTGCCACATAATCCTCGTGGTAGCCGCCGTTATAGAGCGAGGTGCTGAGCACCTTGCGTGCTCCCACGAAATATATCACTATGCTTTTATCATATAAGTAAGCCTTATCCCCGGTAGACAGGGTACATAAATATTTTGACATAAATTTACCTCAAATTAAAGTTAATGCTTCTGGTTACATAGCAGCGCGCGTTCTGACCATACTTATCCTTTGCAGGACTGAAGCGCCATTTATAAACCGCTGCCAAGGCATTGGCGTCCATTTCACTGTTGCCTAAGCTGCCGACAACGGCAGCACTCTCGACACTGCCGTCAGCACCCACCAGAATGCAGAATTGATTATTTAATATTATCAGTAAACGTAATTCACAAAACCGCATTGCTAATATAAATTGCTATTTGCTAATTAACCTATATTATAACCTTTGCTATATAAAGCGTCAAGCAAAGAAAAAGGCTAAACACCGCCGGAACGCATATGCAGTGTTTAGCCTCTTTCACTTTATTTACTTAAAATACCTGGCAAAGGCCTGCGCCGCCGCCTGCTGCACCTCGGCATTAAAGGCTGTATACCGCGCAAGCAGGTCGCGCCCTGCAGCCGTCAGCACTGTGCCACCGCCGCTTTTGCCGCCGGCTGTGCCCTGCACCAGTGCAAAGCCCAGGTCCGCCTCGGCACGGCGCAAAATCTTCCACGCCTTGCTCGATGACATTCCCATCGCCTTATACGCCGCCGACAGTGAACCACCTTCGTCTATGCGGCGCAAAAGCTCGGCTACACCCTTGCCAAAGTCGATGCTTGCGTTATACACGCGCACCTTGACGTGATAATTTTGCGGCAACGGGTCAGGCATTTTACCACCCCTTGCCAAAGCCGCAGGCAGGATAAGTGCACACCTTGCAGTTCAGGCACAGGCCGCCCTCGCCCAAGGCAGCCATTTCGTCCGCCGTAATGGGATCGCAGGCCAGCACGCGCGGCAGCGCCAGGTCAAAAATAGTGCGCTTGGCATACATCACGCAGCCGGGCAGACCCAAAACAGGCACAGCTCCTTCACCATAATAGGCCAAAAGGAACATCGCCCCCGGCAGAACCGGCGCACCATAGGTTACAATGCGCGCACCCGTGTTTTTAATCGCCAGCGGCGTACGGTCATCGGGGTCCACGCTCATGCCACCGGTGCAGAGCACCAGCTGCGCACCCTTTTCCTCAATAGCGCTTTTGATGGCGGCAGTAACCTTATCAGGATCGTCATCAAAAACCTCCTTATAGATAACCTCAACACCGTATTCCGCCAGCTTTTCTTCGATTACAGGAGTAAAGGTGTCCTTAATGCGGCCATGATAAACCTCACTGCCCGTAGCCAGCACGGCGGCACGCTTAATTTTATACGGCAGCAGCTCAAGCAGCGGCTGCGGGCCGCACAGCTCCTTCACCCGCTGCATTTTCTCCTTTTCAATCACCAAGGGGATGATACGCGTACCGCACAGCTTATCGCCCCTTTTCACAGGCGTATTGCCATGACGGGTAGCAATCATCATCTGGCCAAAGCCGTTGACCAGGCGCAGACGTGCGCTGTCCACCTTAAAGAGACCGTCACAGGCCGCAGCCAGCTCAATCTTGCCCTCCTTGATGTCAGATTCGCTCATACCCTCGTTCTTGCACAGGTCGCACAAAATGCGTGCTGCATCGTTTTCGTGCAGCATGCCTGCATCTGCCTCCCACACATACAGATGCTCCTTGCCGATAGAAAGCAGCACAGGAATATCCT
>CAVKMV010000086.1:0-7367 GCA_963657675.1 Ruminococcus intestinalis | reverse complement strand
TGTAATGCCATAGCCTCTCTCGAGCGGCTCCCAAACGAATTTGCCATAACGACCATCTTCACTGACCTCAGATGTAACCATTTTAGGTTTTTCAATTTCAATCATTCGGAAAGCCTCCTTCTTTCGCGTATTACCACAATACGTCTCATAAGTGGGTGGCACAAGATATTCACTAATTATTTAGAGTACAACTCAACGATGAAGTGCTCTTCAATAGGAACATCAATTTCCTCACGAGTCGGGAAACGGTCTACCTTACCGCTGAGGTTAGCAGCATCGAGTACCAGCCAAGCCGGAACTGCTTTGGTAGCCAGGGTTTCGTCCATGCCTTTGAAGTATTCTTTAGCACGGCTGTTTTCCATAACGGTTACAACGTCGCCAACTCTTACCAATGCGGAAGGAATGTCCAGACGCTTGCCGTTTACGGCAATGTGGCCATGTCTTACGATTTGGCGTGCCTGACGGCGGGTGTTAGCCAAACCCAGGCGGAAAACAACATTGTCAATTCTTCTCTCGAGGAGGATCAGCAGGTTTTCACCGGTGATACCTTCCATCTTTTTAGCTTTATCATAGTAGCCGCGGAATTGTTTTTCCAGGACACCATAGATAAATTTAGCCTTTTGTTTTTCAGTTAACTGAATGCCATACTCGCTCTTTTTACCTCTTTGGCGTCTAACCTGGCGTTTAGATTCCTTGCTAATGCCCAGAAATGCCGGAGCTAAGCCTAAAGATCTGCATCTCTTCAGGACAGGCGTTCTATCAATTGCCATCTATTCTACACCTCCAATTAAACTCTTCTACGTTTCGGCGGACGGCAGCCATTGTGCGGAATCGGAGTAACGTCTTTAATGGAGTTAACTTCGAGACCTGCAGCCTGAAGTGCACGGATGGCAGCTTCACGGCCGGCGCCGGGGCCTTTTACATATACTTCTACTTGCTTCAAGCCATGCTCCATAGCAGCCTTGGTTGCTTCTTCAGCAGCCATCTGTGCAGCAAACGGAGTGCTCTTACGGCTGCCGCGGAAACCGAGGCCACCTGCGGAGGCCCAGCTCAAAACGTTACCTTCGGTATCAGCGATGGTAACGATAGTGTTATTGAAGGTGGAGCGGATATGTGCTACACCGTTGATGATATTTTTGCTAACTTTTTTCTTGTTGCGAACAACTTTTTTGCCAGCCACTGGTTTATCCCTCCCTCGCTAATTATTTCTTCTTGCCTGCAATCGTACGTTTCGGACCTTTACGGGTGCGGGCATTGTTTTTAGTGTTTTGACCACGAACAGGCAGACCAGCGCGATGTCTTCTACCACGGTAGCTGCCAATTTCGATTAAGCGTTTAATGTTGAGGGATTCCTCACGACGAAGGTCACCTTCAACCTTGTAGCCATGATCCAGGGTTTCACGGATCTTAGCAACTTCTTCTTCGGTCAGATCACGAACGCGAGTGTCCGGATTAATACCAGTTTTAGCTAAAATTTCGCGAGAGAGAGTCAGGCCGATGCCATAAATGTACGGCAGAGCATACTCAATACGTTTATCTCTCGGTAAATCGACACCAGAAATACGTGCCATTAATGTGCACCTCCTTCTTATCCTTGTTTTTGTTTATGTTTCGGGTTTTCGCAAATTACCATTACATGGCCTTTACGTTTAATGACTTTGCATTTTTCACATATTGGCTTAACAGACGGTCTTACTTTCATAATTTAAACCTCCTCTTTGCCTGTCTTGGTTATTTATACCGATAAGTAATTCTTCCACGATTGAGGTCGTACGGAGTAAGCTCCACGGTAACCTTATCACCAGGCAAAATCTTGATGAAGTTCATACGAATCTTACCGGATATATGTGCTAAAATTGTGTGGCCGTTAACCAGCTGAACTTGGAACATAGCGTTGGGAAGTGCTTCTAAGATTGTGCCTTCAACCTCAATAACATCCTGTTTGGACACCTTCTTACCTCCTTATTTGCTACATCCGAGACTAGCTTTAACATCGGCATATACCTTATCAATCGGCTGCAAGCCGTCGATATCCTTGTACAGGCCCTGCTTTTTGTAGTACTCAATTAACGGTTCGGTTTGTTCATGATAAGCATGGAGGCGGTTTACTACGGTTTCTTCCTTATCATCGTTACGTTGATAGAGGTTACCACCGCACTTATCGCATACATCCTCCACCTTGCTGGGGTTGAAGCTTACATGGTAGGTACTGCCGCAAGCCTTGCAGATGCGACGGCCGACCACGCGGGCAACCAGCTCGGAATCAGGAACAGAAATATTAACAACACCGGTCAGTTTAATGCCCAGGTCTTTCAGGATTCCGTCCAGAGCAACAGCCTGCTCCTCTGTTCTCGGGAAGCCATCTAAGATGAAACCATTTGCACATTCGGGTTTGGACAAGCCTTCACGAACAATGCCGATGGTAACGACGTCGGGAACAAGTCCGCCGGCGTCCATATATTTTTTTGCCTCTTTGCCAAGCTCCGTGCCTGCGCTTACTGCTGCACGGAACATATCTCCTGTGGAGATGTGAGGGATTTTGAATTCTTCAATGAGTTTTTCTGCTTGAGTGCCTTTGCCGGCACCCGGAGGTCCCATTAATAGAATATACATTCTGAACTCCTCCTATTTCATAAAGCCATGATAATGACGCATCAGCACCATGGACTCTATCTGCTTCATAGTTTGTAATGCAACACCGACGACGATCAACAGGGCCGTACCGCCGAAGTACACACCTTCGATGCGGGTTATCCAGCCGATAACGTGAGGCATGAGCGCGATTAATGAGAGGAAGATGGCGCCTGCCAGGGTTATTCTGGACATCACCTTGTCAAGATAATCGGTAGTAGGGTTACCAGGGCGCAGGCCCGGGATAAAGCCGCCGTTCTTTTTGATGTTATCGGAAAGATCACCGATGTTCAGGCTTACTGCTGTGTAAAAGTAAGTGAAGAACAAAATCATCAGAACGTACAAGGTAGTCTGCAAGGGGCTGCCCCATTCAAAGAGCTTGCCCATGGATTTCACCCAGGGAACGTCAACGAACTGGGCGATGGTCACCGGGAACATCAACACAGAAGATGCGAAGATGATGGGGATTACGCCAGCTTGGTTAACCTTCAGGGGAATATAGCTTGTGTGACCACCATAAGCCTTTTTACCTACAACGCGCTTGGCATACTGAACGGGGATTTTGCGAATACCCTCAGAGATAATGATTACGAAGACCACCATCGCCAGGGCAATAGCCGCGAACAAAATAACATTCAGGATGCTGACTGTGCCAGCCTGCAGATATTGAAAAATTACTTTGAGGCCGTCAGGCAGCCTGGATACGATACCGGCGAAGATTATCAGGGAGATACCATTGCCGACACCGCGGGCAGTTATCTGCTCGCCGATCCACATCAGGAAAACCGTTCCTGCGGTTAGCGTGATAGCGATAAGCAGGATTGAGAATATCCCGGGGTTATTAATCGCCATCTTCAGGCCATAGGCCATACCGCAGGCCTGAATGAACGCCAAGCCCACCGTCAGCATACGGGTCAGCTTGGTCGTCTTCTTAAAGCCTTCCTCACCTTCCTTGGACCATTGCTCCAGGGTCGGTACGACTACCTTCAAAAGCTGCAAAATAATTGAAGCATTGATATATGGGGTAATACTCATAGCAAAAATTGAGAATTTGCTCAAGGCGCCGCCGCTGAACATATCCAGCAGTCCGAAGAGGTTACCGCTGCGGAAGAGCTGTTCAATGACAGAAGCATTGACGCCAGGAACAGGGATATGTGTTCCAGCCCTGAATACTATGAACATGGCTAGAGTAAATACAACTTTTTGCCTGAGTTCTGTTATTCTAAATATGTTTGCGAGGGCTGCTAACACTTTAGATCACCTCAATCTTACCGCCAGCTGCTACGATTTTTTCTTCAGCGGATTTGCTGAAGCCCATTGCTTGTACAGTAAGCTTTTTGGTCAATTCGCCGTTGCCGAGAATGCGAACGCCGTCGCGGATATTTTTAACGATACCCTCTTCGATGAGCATTACCGGCTCAACAACGGTGCCGTCCTCAAAACGATTGAGTACGGAAACGTTGATTTCAACATAATCCTTAGCGAATTTGTTATAGAAACCGCGTTTCGGAAGACGCAGGTACAAAGGTCTTTGACCACCTTCGAAGCCGGGGCGCTTAACGCCGCCGGAACGGGATTTCTGACCTTTCTGGCCTTTACCGGAGGTCTTGCCCAGGCCACTGCCCAGACCACGGCCTACGCGGACTGCTTCACGTTTAGATCCCGGAGCGGGAGACAATTCATGTAAATTCATCTTCAGTACACCTCCTTGTCTTACGCTTCTTCAACCTTCACGAGATGTTCAACCTTGTGAACCATACCGCGAATGGTCGGAGTATCTTCTTTTACAACGCTAGTATTGATTTTACCTAAGCCCAGAGCTTTAACGGTTGCACGCTGATCCTTCGGGTAACCGATCAGGCTGCGGGTCAGGGTGATTTTAATTTGTGCCATGACAAAGTCCTCCTTAACCCAACAATTCTTCTACGGTCTTACCACGCAGAGCTGCAACAGCTTCAGCACTCTTCAAGGATTTCAAGCCCTCAATGGTTGCACGAACCATGTTGTTCGGGTTGGAAGAGCCTTGGGATTTGGTCAGGATATCACGTACGCCTGCCAGCTCCAGTACGGCACGAACAGGGCCGCCGGCGATAACGCCGGTACCTTCTGCAGCCGGTTTCAGGAATACACGGCCTGCGCCGAATACACCAATGATTTCATGAGGAATGGTGGTACCAACCAGAGGAACGGTAACCAGGTTTTTCTTAGCGTCTTCAACGCCCTTACGGATAGCTTCAGGAACCTCTGCAGCTTTACCCAGACCCATACCTACATGACCATTTTCATCACCTACAACAACAAGTGCAGCGAAGGAGAAACGACGTCCGCCTTTAACAACCTTAGCAACACGGTTGATGAAAACGACTTTTTCTTGTAATTCGTTTTCTTTATTTTCGAAGTTCGCCACTTTATTTCCTCCTTCTCTTAGAATACAAGGCCAGCTTCGCGGGCAGCCTCAGCCAGGGCAGCAACACGGCCGTGGTACAGGTAGCCACCACGATCGAATACTACTTCTTTAACACCCTTAGCCAGTGCCTTCTCAGCGATTGCTTTGCCTACAGCTTTGGCAGCCTCAATGTTGCCGCCGTAGTTTTCTTTCAGATCTTTTTGTACGGTGCTAGCAGCAGCGATGGTTTCGCCGGTCTCATCGTTAATCACCTGTGCATAAATGTTGGACAGGGAACGGTATACGTTCAGACGAGGTTTTTCTGCTGTACCGATAATATATCTACGAGAACGGAGATGACGTTTTTGACGTTTCTCGTTTTTATCAACTCTGTTAAGCAAGAGTTTCACTCCCTTCTTTTAGAAATTATTTCTTGCCTTTAGCGCCGGCCTTACCAATCTTACGACGAACATGTTCGCCTTCATAACGGATACCTTTACCCTTGTAAGGTTCAGGCGGACGCAAAGTACGGATTTCAGCAGCAACTGCACCTACAACCTCTTTATCAGCACCGCTAACAACGATTTTGTTCGGAGCGGGAACCTCAAAAGTAATACCTGCAGGCGGCTCTTTTACAACCGGGTGAGAGAAACCCAGGGTGAAGTTGATGTTTTGGCCCTGCTTGGCAGCACGGTAACCAACACCATTGATTTCCAGAGTTTTGCTGAAGCCTTGAGTAACACCAACGATCATGTTGTTGATCAGGGTGCGGGACAGACCATGCAAGGAACGGTTTTCTTTTTCATCATCCGGACGTTCAACAGTAATTACACCGTTGTCCATGGTCAGTTTCATGTTTTTATTGATTTGGCGGCTTAATTCGCCTTTAGGACCTTTAACGGTCACATGATTGTTTTCAATAGTAACTGTTACACCAGCGGGAACAGTAATTGGCATCTTACCAATTCTAGACACGTACGAGCACCTCCTATCTTTTTAGTGTATTACCATACGTATGCAAGAACTTCGCCGCCCAGGCCTGCCTTGCGGGCAGCCTTGTCGGTCATCAGGCCTTGGGAAGTGGAAATTAATGCAATACCCAGACCTCCGAGGACTCTAGGCAGTTGGTCTTTTTGAGAGTAAACTCTCAGACCGGGTTTGGAAATACGTTTAATGCCAGAGATAACCTTCTCTTTGTTGGCACCATATTTCAGGCTGACGTTGATAACGTTTTGTTTGCTGTCAGCGATAACTTCAAAATCTTTAATGAAACCTTCGGCTTTCAGGATTTCAGCAATTGCAACCTTAATCTTGCTGCCGGGGATTCCAACTGTTTCTTTATGAACTGAATTTGCATTACGAATACGGGTAAGCATATCAGCAATCGGGTCAGTCATTACCATACTTTTGTACCCTCCTTCCTTGTTGTCTGTCTTACCAGCTTGCTTTGGTTACGCCCGGAATTGCTCCTTTGTAAGCATATTCACGGAAGCAGATACGGCAGAGGCCAAATTTACGCATATAGCCATGAGGTCTGCCGCAAACTTTGCAGCGGTTATAATGGCGGACTTCAAATTTCGGTTCGCCTTTCCATTTTTCAATCAGGGCTTTTTTAGCCAATGTGTTCCCTCCTCACTTATGCGCCGAACGGCATTCCGAGGAGTTTGAGCAGCTCTCTAGCTTCCTCGTCTGTCTTAGCGGTAGTCACAATGATGATATCCATGCCACGAACTTTGTCGATCTTATCATATTCGATTTCCGGGAAAATCAATTGTTCTTTCAGACCCAGAGCGTAGTTACCACGGCCGTCAAATGCAGAAGCACTTACGCCACGGAAGTCACGTACGCGCGGAAGAGCGAGATTCATCAGTTTATCAAGGAAATAGTACATACGGTCGCCACGCAGGGTTACCTTAGCGCCCAGGGGCATGCCTTGACGTACCTTGAAAGCTGCGATGGATTTCTTAGCCTTGGTGATAACAGGCTTTTGGCCAGCAATCTGGGTCATATCAGCAACTGCGCTTTCCAGTGCCTTGCTGTTGCCGACTGCTTCGCCAACACCCATGTTGATGACAACCTTCTCAATTTTAGGGATTTCCATTACGTTTTTATATTGGAATTTGTCATGAAGAGCCTTAACTACTTCAGACAAATATTTTTCTTGCAATCTGGTCTTTGCCATTCAGATATTTCCTCCTTTCCCGGAAAATTATTTATCGATTACTTCACCGCATTTTTTGCAGGTTCTTACGAAAGCACCGGCAACTTCGGTCTTTTTAATACGGGTAGCTTTTTTGCAAGCCGGGCATACCAGCATTACCTTGGAAGAAGACATCGGAGCCTC
Organism: Ruminococcus intestinalis; assembly: GCA_963657675.1. Classification (GTDB taxonomy): domain Bacteria; phylum Bacillota; class Negativicutes; order Acidaminococcales; family Acidaminococcaceae; genus Phascolarctobacterium_A. The sequence continues at coordinate 6 of CAVKMV010000086.1, read as the reverse complement.
TTTGGT
>CAVKMV010000085.1:0-7512 GCA_963657675.1 Ruminococcus intestinalis | reverse complement strand
TGACCACACAAAGTGTCAAAGCGCCGACCACACCACAAGAATTGGGGGATACTTTGAAAAAGCAGATGTTGTTATCGCATTCTGTCTAACAAAGCAAATCTATGACATATTGCTGGTAAACGAGCTGCTACAGGAATACTCTGACACCAGCCTTTAGCCTGCAATTATAGTATAACATTATTTGTTTTAGAAGTGGTCGCTCTAAAAGCGACAAAAGCACCAAAAAAGCTGCCAGCGCATCACACGCCGGCAGCTTTTTGGCTATTTAGTTATCCAATTCCTTCTTGCCCAGGTTATACAGCAAAAGTGCAACAAACTTTTTGGCGTCAGCGTTAAGTGCCACCTTAGCAGTTACAGGAGCAGCACCCTTTTTGGTATTATGGAAGTCTGCCACCATACGACCGTCACAAATACCGCCAGAAATATCAATATCCACATTGGCATCTGCCAGCTCGGTAATGACTGTCGGATCAATAAGATAAGCCACAGCTAAGGCATCGTGGATAGGCGCCATATGGTTATCATAACGGTACAGCACCTTTTCGCCTACCGTGCCCGCTGTATGGCGCAGGTTGTAGTTAGCCTCAGATACATCGTTAACCTTCAGATTATTGATGCGCAGCATTTGCAGCGTTGCTGCTTTTTCGGCAGCAGGTGTTCCCAATGCACGCAGCTCTTCGCACTCTTCATCGGTAATGCAGGCGCGCCAGGTAGCATCCAGCGGTAAAATCACCTTAGGAATTTTGCTGTCCATAACTATCTTGGCAGCTTCAGGGTCTGCATAAAAATTGAATTCTGCTGCAGCACTGGCGTTGCAGCCGGTATGTCCGCCGCCCATAATAACCATCTTTTTGATTTTTTCCTCCAGACGCGGTTCAATGCGCAGTGCCATAGCCACATTAGTCAAAGGGCCGGTTGCTACCAGCGTCAGCGGCTCGGTGGCCTCCATAAAGGCCTTCACCAAAAAGAAGACTGCATGCTCAGGCTGCGGCTTAATTGTTGCCTCAGGCATAGGCAAAAAATCACCATGACAGTCATTTAAGGTTACACGCGGCAGATTGGGCTTGCGTGTGGGAATCTGGTTGCAAATGATAGGATGCTCGCAGCCACGGTATACAGGCACATCCGCCCCCAAAAACTCCACCACGCGCAAGGCGTTTTCTGTAGTTTTGGGAACGATGCGGTTGCCGTTGACCGTCGTAATTGCCTCCAGCTTCAGCTTTTCACTGTAAAGTGCCAGCATAATCGCAATGGCGTCGTCAGAACCAGGGTCACAGTCCAAAATAAATCTTTCTTTTTCCATGATTAGCCTCCCTCTTTTATTAAATACTAAAAACATAGCTAGCTATGCAGTTAATTACAAACGCCAGCACCAAAAGCGGTGCCGAACGCTTTACCAGTTGAATCGGCTCTATACCGGCAAAGCCTGCCTCCGCGATAATCGCACCGCACACAGGCGAGGTTGCCCTGCCCAGCGCACTGGCAATTTCCATAGGCAGAATAAGCGTAACGGTGGGCACGCCCAGCTTGGCGGCAATTTCCGGCGTCAGCGGACCAAAGGCAAAGAGCGGCGCAGCACCGCTGCCCATAATAATACCAAACAGGAACGTCAGCAGCGCCAGCACCAGCATGATAATGAACACTGCACCCTCCATGCCTGCAATATAATGAGCAAAAATGCTGATGCCACCCAGCATTTTGATGCCTTGGGCAAAGCAGGAGGCCGAAATGATAATCGCAACAACGCTGACGAAGATATCAGCCATAGCGCGCAGGATCACCACCATATCCTTAGGAATTTCGCTTCTGTCCTTGCGGCGGCAGAATTCAATGATAAAGGTAATAAACATACCCATAATATTAGCTGTAATTACATCTACCTTGGTAGACGGAATGAAATAATCTGCAAAAACTATCGCCAGTGGAATGAGTGGCAACAGCGCATAGTAAGCAGGCACTGCAGGGTTTTCCAGCACCTTCAGCTCCTGCGCCTGGAACTCCCCTCTGTTTTTATCACGGGCATCCATATATTTGTAGTAGAACGGAATCATAACGGCTAAAACCAGAATGATACTACCTGCAACGTAAATCTGATGCTGCAGGAACACATCAACCACATTCATCTTCAATACACCGGACATGAAAATAGTAGAGCCATCGTTAGGTCCGTAATCAATGCAGATGAGCGACAACACCGATGCCGCCGTAATAGGCGTAATGCCAATTGCCATCATAACCGGGAACACTGTTGCTAAAAGCAGGACGGAAAGACCTGCCTGACTGGTAATAACCAGCTTTAGGGCCATGCCCACAATATACAGACCGCTGAGGACTAGATATTTATTTTTGATTTTACTCAAGGGATTGCTGGCAAGATACGCCAGCTTAGTCGATGCCTGGATATGCTTCATATAGGCTGCATATCCTGTAACGCTCATAATAATCATACCGATACCGGACAGATTCTTCTTGAAGCTTTGGCTTAAGAAGCCAAAAACATCCAACAAAGGATTGCCCAAGGTAGCCTTGCCCAAAATGGGTGTACCTGTGAGCGCATGGGCAACAAGCATAATCACAATACCAGATGTGAAGAAGACAAAAATCGCATTATACTTCTTCAAAATCAGCTTAGCGACAATCACCGAAAAGATGACGGTCAACGCTATTAGCAGCACCGAATTCATCAAATAACCACACTCCCTTTATTTTGCAAGTTAAGCAATTTTATTGTACCATATGTCAATTATTGTGGGAAGATATTCGCTAATTATTTAACAAAAGGCTTCTGCCTCAGTCATCCCTATGACTACAGCAGAAGCCTTTTACTTATACATATTTACTTATCACCGGCAGCGCCTTTGACAATAACCTTGGCAGCCTTGGCGAATTTGCTACGCGCCAGCATAACGTAATGTCCGCAGCCACAGCATTTCATGCCAAAGTCCATACCAATGCGGGTTATTTCCCATTCATCACTGCCACAGGGATGTGCCTTTTTCATCTTGACGATGTCGCCAACATGAACCTCGCCTGCATCCAGCATTATTCAATACCGTCCAGGGTCATAACGTCGGTTACCTCGTAGCCGGCCTCGCGGATTTGCTCGATGATGTCCAAGCCATTATTGTTGAGGGCAGCGCGGATAGTAACCTCGGCAGTACCATCATCGTTTTGCTTGGTGATCAAGGAGATGATGTTGATGCCATCCTCCTTCATAATATTGGTGATTTCGGCAACAACGCCAATCTTATCCGGAGTCTTTATGGTAATACGCACGCAATTGCGGTTCATACCCATAATTTCAACGATAGCACGGAAGATATCGCTACGGGAAACGATACCGCTCAGCTTATTGTCCTCATTAATAACAGGCAGAGCATTTACTCTATATTTATACAGCTTATAGGCAACATATTCAATGGTGTCATCAGCGTCAACAGTAACTACGCTGCGCTTCATAACATCCTTAACCTTCAGGCGGCCTAAAAGGTAGTTAGCCTCATAGCGGGACAAGGTGCTGGTGTCACTGGGGGATGCCTTGCCAATGTCATCAAGGGTGATAATGCCGCGGATACGCAGCAGGTCATCTACTACAGGCAGACTGATGAGATTTTTGCCACGCAACATCTCGCGTGCTTCTAAAATAGATTGGTCTTCACGTATGGTAAGTACGGTATCGGTCATAATATCTTTTACTAACATGGGCTTATTACCTCCCTAAAATTAAAAGATTATAATTGTTCAACAGAAAACTCTGTGTTCACCACCAAGCGGACTAATTAGCCGCCCAGGTAAGCCTTGCGGACAGCCTCGCTGCTGGCCAGCTCTCTGGCAGTGCCGCTCAGGGTAATACGTCCTGTCTCCAAAACGTAAGCCTTATCAGCAATGGACAGTGCCATGTTGGCGTTTTGTTCTACCAGCAGCACAGTAGTGCCACCTGCGTTGATTTCTTTTATTATATTAAAAATTTCCTTAACAAGCAAGGGGGCAAGACCCATGGAGGGCTCGTCCAAAAGCAGCAGCTTCGGACGGCTCATAAGCGCACGGCCCATAGCCAGCATCTGCTGCTCGCCACCAGAAAGGGTACCGGAAAGCTGGTTTTTACGTTCCAAAAGACGCGGGAATTTTTCAAAGACGTCCTTCATATCAGCAGCAATACCATCCTTGTCGCTACGCAGATAAGCACCCAGCTCCAAATTTTCCAGCACAGTCATATTAGCAAAAACGTGACGGCCCTCAGGCACCTGGCACAGACCCATGCCAACGATTTTATGCGCCGGCATGCCTGCAATATCTTGGCCTTCATACATAATTTTACCGGTTTTAGGCTTCATCAAGCCGGAAATAGTACGCAGCGTAGTCGATTTACCTGCGCCGTTAGAACCAATCAGCGCTACAATTTCACCATCGGGAACATCGAGGCTGATACCTTTGATGGCGTGAATAGCGCCATAGTATACATTGATATCTTCAACAGTTAACATTAGTTGATAACCTCCTCGCCCAAATATGCTTCAATAACGCGTTTGTTGTGCTTAATTTCCTCCGGGGTGCCTTCGGCAATTTTCATACCATATTCCAGTACGTAAATGCGCTCGCACACGCCCATTACCAAACCCATGTCATGCTCGATAAGCAGAATGGACAGGTTGAACTTTTCACGGATCCAGCGGATCATTTCCATCAGCTCTTTGGTTTCCTGCGGGTTCATGCCTGCAGCAGGCTCGTCCAAAAGCAGCAGCTTAGGCTCGGTTGCCAGCGCACGCGCAATTTCCAGACGGCGCTGCTTACCATAAGGCAAATTTTTAGCAGTTTCATAGGCTTCGCCTTCCAGATGGAAAATCTTTAAGAGATCCATAGCCTTTTGCGTAATATATTCTTCCTCGCTCAGATATTTGCCATCACGGATGATGGCATCAGCAAGGTTATAGGTTACGTGCATATTATAGGCAATTTTTACGTTTTCGATTACGCTTAGCTCCGAAAACAGGCGGATGTTCTGGAAGGTACGCGCCATGCCCATTTGCGTAACCTGGTAGGATTTGTGACCGCTGCTCTGCTGGCCGTTGAAGTATACCTTGCCCTCGGTGGGGGTATATACACCAGTAATCATATTAAACGCAGTGGTTTTGCCGGCACCGTTAGGACCGATGAGGCCAATCAGCTCGCCGTCGTTAATATACATAGAAAGGTTCGACACAGCGCGCAGGCCGCCGAACACCATAGAAACATTGTCTACCTTCAGCAGTTCTGCCATCATCCCTTACCTCCTGCTTTACCAAATTTTAACATTTTGCGGCTCAGCTCCTCGCTACCAAACAGGCCCTGAGGACGACGCAGCATCAATACGATCATGGTTACGGAATAGATAACCATACGCCATTCAGGATAATCAGACAGATAAGCCGAAATGAAGGTCAAAAGCGTTGCACCGGTAATAGCACCGGTCATAGAGCCCAGACCGCCAAGCACGACCATCGTCAGAATATCGAAGGAGCGCATGAAGGTGAAGGACGCAGGATGTGCCAGGAAGAAGTAATGGCTAAAGAGCGCGCCGGCAGTACCCGCAAAGGCAGCACCCAGGGTGAATGCCATTACCTTGTATTTAGTAGTGTTGATACCCATGGTGTCTGCTGCGATTTCGTTTTCGCGGATTGCCAGGCAGCAGCGGCCATAGGAGGAGTTTTTAAAGTTTTTGATAAAGAAAATGATCGCTATCATAATCCAGAAGGTATAAGCGAAATTAGTCATACGGGGAATACCCATAAGGCCGGAGGCACCGCCTACATAGTCGATATTGAGAATGCAGATACGGATGATTTCGCCAAGACCCAGGGTAGCGATTGCCAGATAGTCACCATCCAGACGCAGGGTAGGCAGGCCGATTAAAAAGCCCAGCACGCCGGCGCAGACAGTGGCGACAATCAGGCCCACCTCAAAGGGGAAGCCCAGCTTTACGGTCATGATGGCACTGGTATAAGCGCCTACTGCCATAAAGCCCGCATGGCCGATGGAAAACTGGCCGGTATAACCGTTAATCAGGTTAAGGCTGACAGCCAGGATAATGTTAATGCAAATAAGGATGATATTCAGCTCCCAGAAGGGACCGATGATTTCGCCAAAGAGCAGGCCCTGCACGATACCAAAAACGACGAGGCTGGCTACAATGGCCTTTAAGTCAAATTTTCTAATCGGATTCATACCATACACCTCAGACTTTCTCACGAACCTTCTTGCCTAATAAGCCAGAGGGTTTATAAAGCAGAATCAAAATCAAGATACCGAAGGCAGCAGCATCACGGAAGGTGGAGGAAATAAAGCCGCTGACCATCGCTTCGACAACGCCCAGAATGATACCGCCGATCATAGCGCCCGGAATAATACCGATACCGCCAAGAACCGCGGCAACAAAGGCCTTCAGGCCAGGCATCATGCCCATGAGCGGGTCAATAGAGTTATAGTAAACACCAACCAGCACGCCGCCTGCTGCAGCCAGGGCACTGCCCAGGGCAAAGGTGGTGGAAATTACGCGGTCGATATTGATGCCCATCAGCTTAGCTGCGTCAGCATCAAAGGAAACAGCACGCATTGCCTTGCCGGCTTTGGTTTTGTTGACGATGTAGGTTAAGATAGCCATCAAAACAATGGCACTTACCAGGATAACCAGCTGCTGGCTGTTGGCAACCAACGGACCCCAATGATAAACAGTAGCGTTAAATACTGCGGGGAAGGTGCGCGGCTGCGGGCTTACCAGCAAAATCATACCATATTCCAGGAAAAAGGATACGCCGATCGCTGTAATCAAGATTGCAATACGCGGTGCGTTACGCATGGGGCGATAAGCAACACGCTCGATGATGATGCCTGCAATAGCAGCGCAGGCCATAGAGAAGATGATAGCCGGAAGAAACGACATTCCTAATTGTGTTGTGGCAAAAAAGCCAAAGTAGGCGCCTAACATGTAGATATCGCCGTGAGCAAAGTTGATCAGCTTAATAATGCCATATATCATGGTATAACCCAAGGCAATAAGTGCGTAGATACTGCCGAGAGATACGCCATTTATCAGCTGCTGAAAGAACTGATGGATAAAGGTCTCCATAATTTACCTCCCTAGAGATTTCAAAAATTTGCGTAAGCGGGACATGCCTACTTAAAAGAAGAGGCTGTTGCTACGCAAAACAACAGCCTCGTTGATTTAGTCAGATTAACTACTAGTGTAAACTATCAGGGATTAACTTTTGTTTTGAAGGTTTGAACGCCATCCTTATGTTCGATAATTACAGCGCTCTTAATCGGGTTATGCTGTTCGTTGAAGGTAACCTCACCGGATACACCCTTGAAGCCTTTGATCTTAGCCATTGCTTCGCCAATCTTTGCAGGCTCGGCGCTGCCGGCATCTTCAATTGCTTTTGCAACCAACAGGGCAGAATCATAAGCCAGTGCTGCGAATACGTCCGGGTTGGTGTTGTAAGCCTTTTTGTATTCAGCAACAAACTCTTTGTTCAAATC
>CAVKMV010000084.1:0-7548 GCA_963657675.1 Ruminococcus intestinalis | reverse complement strand
GTATAATGTAAATGTTGTTCCATATTTCTTTACATAAAGAATAAGCAAAACAGATATAAAGACTAGGCGTTAGCAATAGCTTACAACTTTAACGAAGTGTGTGTTGTGTGGATAATATACTGTGCAGCAGACTCTTGCCAAGGTGTGGGCAAAGTGTTATATTAAGGCTAGAATATAAGAAAACGAGGTGCGTTATGCTTACTGCTACAGATTTTGCCAGGCTTGGCTTTTGGGAGGACAGTACTCCGGAAGAAAATATAACAGTATATGGTATGGACTTTGACAGCGAATACATTGTGTTGACGGATGATTTGGGGAAAACTCCGCTTGATGCTAAAGGGTTTATCGTGGTGGCTGCATATGACGAAGGTGACAGCTTTTTGTGGGGCGTGGAGCTGAAAAACTTTGCTGCGCTTGCAGCCTTGTGCGCGCAATATCCTGCGGAGAGCAATGAGTTGTTGCAGGCACTGCACGATTACAGGCTGCCTAAATAAGAATGCAAAAAGCTGCTGCCACCGGCACCTCCTTTGTTGGGGGAGTGCTATAGTGACAACAGCTTTTTCTTTTGCTGCTTATTGCATTTCAAATACAGTGTTTACACTGGCCTTGATGGTGATGTCTTGTGCGGCGATGCTGGTTTCGGCTGCGGCGTTGTCTGCTACGGCCATCAGCTTGAGATTGGCATAGCTGCGTTCGCTGCCGCCGCTGTAGCTGGTAATGCTGGCGCTAAGTAGCTTTCCGAGCGTACGTCCGCCGGCGTTGGCCACAACTGCGGCCTGCTGACGGGCGTTCTGCGTGGCCTGGGCCAGCAGGGTGTTGCGGTAGATGTCGCGGTTGCTGACGCTAAAGCTGATGCTGTTGATGCTGTCGATGCCGGCAGCACTGATTTTGTCGATGACGCTGCCAAGCTTTTTGATATCCTTGAGCTTGATGAGCACGCTGTTATTAGCGCTGTAGCCTGTGATTTTGCCCTTCGCATCCCTATCGGGGTAGAGAGTATAGCTGCTGGTGGTGATGTCATCAGCAAGAATGTTAAGCCCCAAAAGGTTATGGCGCACGTTGTCCATCTTTTGGGCAGCGGCGCTGGTGGCCTCGGCGGCGGTGCTGCCCTTGCCGTCCGCGTCAAAGCTGATGGTTGCAGTGTCGGGAGCTACATCGATGCTGGCACTGGCACTGACGCTGATTTGCGGCGTGTCACTGGCGGCGGCAGTGAGGCTGCCGAATGCTATAAGGCAGACAGTGAGTAACGTGAAGCAGAAGCTTTTAATTTTGCGCATAAAAACGCCTCCCTAAAATTTGTTGTCATTAGTATAGCATAAATTCATGGCAGGCACATGGATGACACAAAAATAACAAAAAATCAAGCAGCTGCTTTACAATAACGCAGTGCAAAAATTTAGCAGTCTGCCGATAAGTATGCTATAATATGTTGAAGAATAATAACCGAGGTGAAATGCGTGCAGGTGCTACAGGGTGCAGAAACCTTTCTGCTGGCAGGAAATAATAATAAGGCAGTGCTTTTGCTGCATGGCTACACGGGTACCCCCAGTGAAATGCGTCCCTTGGGCGAATATTTACATTCGTTGGGGTACACGGTGCTGTGCCCGCGGCTGCCTGGTCATGGCACAAGCGTGCAGGATTTGGAGCAGACTACGGCTGATGATTGGTACGCCGTCAGTGAGCGTGCCTGCGTAGAGCTTTTGGCAGGCTTTAGCAGTGTGTATGTGGCAGGCCTTTCTATGGGCGGTCTTTTGGCAATTAAGCTGGCAGCCACGCTGCCTGTGCGCAGGGCGGTGTTTATTTCGGCACCTGTCTTTGTGCAGGATAAACGGGCGCCGTTTTTGAATTTCTTACGCTTCTTTATCCGCTATCTGCCAAAACACAAAAAGAATTATCACGAGCTGGATAAGTATTGCATTTCTTATGACAAAATGCCGACGCGTCCGCTTGTGAGCCTGTTTGCCCTGCTGCGGGAATGCAAGGACAGCCTGCTGGTAAAAATCAGCATTCCCTGCCTTGTGCTGCAGTCACGCATTGAGCATACGGTGCAGCCGCGCAGCGCGCAGTATATATATGACAAGCTGGCAGCCAAGATCAAAAAGCTGGTGTGGTTTGAGCATAGCGGCCACATTTTAACCTTAGATATTGAGCATGGACGGCTTTTTAAGGAAATTGGCGATTTTTTTGCTGATTAAAAGGATTATGAAGGGTCAATGAAGAATCATGGATAAGTCACTATTAGAAAACAACGAATATGAATGGTGCTTTGCCTGTGGTAAAGAAAATCCCCATGGTCTGCACATGCGTTTTGAAATTGATGATGATAAATGCACTGCTTATTTTACGCCGCGGCGCGAGCATCAAAGCTATACGGGTCGCATGCACGGCGGACTTGTGGCAGTGCTTTTGGACGAGGTTACGGGCAACTACCTTTTTTGCAAGGAGGGCAGGCCTTCCTATACGGCCAAGATAGAGATCCGCTACCGTCAGCCGCTTACGATTGATGAGGAGGTTATCTGCATCGGACGCGAGCTGCGCCGTAGGGGACGCATGGTGGAAATGCAGGGAACTATCTGCAGGAAGGATGGAACGGTGCTGGCAGAATCACTGTCCAAGATGATGATTAAGGAATGAGCTCTTTGTAGATTTATGATGATGGATTGAGGTGAAATTATGCATAATAAGGATATACACGAAAAGGTTCTGGCATTTATGCGCGAAGCCAGCTATGCGCCGATGACCTCGGAGCAGTTGGTGGACGCACTGACGGACGTGTGCAGTGCAAGCAGGCTGTGGCAGGAGCTTTTGGCACTGGAAAAGAATGGCGAAATTATCCGTACGCGTTTTGATACCTATGGCCTGCCTGAAAAAATGGGCCTGGTGGCAGGACGTTTTCAGCTGACGAGCAAGGGCTTTGGCTTCGTCATCCCGGACAACAAGGGCGATAGGCCTGATGTTTTCATCCCGCCGCGTTCGCTCAATGGCGCTATGAACAACGACCGTGTGCTGGCGCGTGTGAACAATGATGCTCACGGCAAAAAGCCGGAGGGTGAAATTCTGCGCATCATCGTGCATGCCAATGATAAGGTTGTGGGCATTTTTCATCAGACAGGCGATTTTGCCTTTGTCACTCCGGATGACAAGCGCATCGGGCAGGACGTTTATGTCATGCGCAAGCATTTTAACGGTGCTAAGGACGGACAGAAGGTGGTTGTGGAAATCACCGAATGGCCGCAGGAGCACCGCAAGGCCGAAGGCAGGGTGAGAGAGGTTTTGGGCAACATCGGTGATGTCGGCCTGGAAATACTTTCGATTATCAAGCAAAATGATTTGCCTTTGCAGTTCCCTGACGAGGTTCTGGAGGCTGCGCGCAAGGTACCAAAAACCATAAAAAAGAGCGAGCTGGCAGGCCGCCGTGATCTGCGTGAGCGCACGGTGGTGACGGTGGACGGCGAGGATGCCAAGGATTTGGATGATGCTGTTTACGTAGAGCAGATCGCCAAGGATGAGTACCTTTTGGGCGTTTATATTGCCGATGTCAGCTATTACGTCACAGAAGATAGTACCTTAGACAAGGAAGCGCGTGAGCGCGGCACCAGCGTTTATTTGGTGGATCGCGTGCTGCCGATGCTGCCAGAACGCCTGTCTAACGGTATTTGCAGCCTGAATGCGGGCAAGGATCGCCTGGCGATGGCCTGCGAGATGCATATTGACAGCATGGGTACAGTTTTGAGCTACGAAATTTTCCCTGCTGTCATCAACGTGCGTCACCGCCTTAGCTACAATATTGTACGCGCGATTTTGGCAGGTGACAGCACTATGTGCGGACGCTATGAGGACATATTGCCTATGGTGGCACGCATGGACATATTGCGCCAGATTTTGCACGATAAGCGTGCACGCCGCGGAGCAGTAGATTTTGAGCTGCCGGAGCAAAAGGTTATTTTGGACGAGAAGCTGCATCCGGTTGACATTGTGCAGCGTATTCACGGCAATGCTGAATCTATCATTGAAGAATTTATGCTGGCTGCCAATGAAACGGTGGCTAAGCATATGTTTGATGCGCATTGGCCGTTTATTTATCGTGTGCACGATATTCCCAGCGAGGAAAGAATGCAGGAGTTTGCTAAGCTGCTGGCCAACTTCAACATAAAGTTCCGTGTGAAGGAGGAAACCGAGCCTAAGGATATTCAGCAGGCCGTGGCAGAGGTAGCAGGCAGGCTGGAGGAGCGGCTGATTACTACGGTGGCATTGCGGTCGATGAAGCAGGCTGTATATCAGACTGATAATATCGGTCATTTTGGTCTGGCGGCTAAGTATTATACGCATTTTACTTCTCCTATCCGCCGTTATCCCGATTTGATCGTGCACCGCCTGCTGCGGGCGTGGATGCAACAGCCTAAGCTAAAAGGCAGCGAGGTGGAGCCTTTAGAGGAAAAGCTGGACGTTATTGCCGAGCATTCGTCTATCCGCGAGCGTGCGGCTGCGGATGCAGAGCGTGCGACGGTGGATCTGAAGATGTGTGAATATATGGCAGGACATATCGGTGAGGAATATGATGGTATTATTTCGGGTGTTACGGCCTTTGGCATGTTTGTAGAGCTGCCCAACGGCGTGGAAGGCCTGGTGCATATTTCCAGCCTGATGGACGATTATTATGACTTTTACGAGGAGCGCTACGCGCTTGTAGGCAATCACAGCGGCAAGGCCTACCGTTTGGGTGACGCAGTGCGCATCGAGGTGCTCAACGTCAACATCAGCGATGTGAGCATAGACTTTATTATGGCAGGCGAAACCAGCGGTGTGCGTGAGCACATCCGCCAGCAGCTTTTGGCTAAGCAAAAGCCTTCAGTTGGCCGTAGCAGCAAAAGCACTGTCGTCAGTGCAGCTACGCAAAAAAAGAAGCACGCTGCTGCCAAGGGTAGCAAGAATAAGGAAGCGGGTCGCCGCAGCGCTAAGCATGGCAAAACGCCTGCTAAGGGCAAGGGTCGCCGTGGTAAGAATAAGAAGAGCAGGTAATTATGGCAGAGCAAAAAATTAAGATTATAGCAGAAAACCGCAAGGCGCGTCATGATTTTACTATTTATGAAACCTACGAGGCAGGCATAGCCCTGACAGGCACGGAGGTAAAGTCGTTGCGTGCAGGCAAGGCAAATATGAAGGACAGCTATGCGCAGGTGACGCGTCAGGCAGAGGTGTTTGTGTACAATCTGCACATCAGTCCCTATGACCATGGTAATATTTTTAACCATGACCCGTTGCGTAGCCGCCGTCTTTTGCTGCACCGTGCCGAAATTAATAAGCTCATTGGCAAGGTTAAGGAAAAGGGCTACGCATTGGTGCCGCTCAAGCTGTATTTTAAGCATGGACTGGTAAAAATGGAGCTGGCACTGGCAGTGGGCAAAAAGCTGTACGATAAGCGTCAAGATATGGCCAAGCGTGACGCTAAGCGCGAAATGGAGCGTGCGCTCAAGGATCGCAATAGGGGCTAGCGGACGCGCTTCACAAATTTTTCATTTGTAGCACCTTTGACTTTTTGACTAAGTCATAGTACAATATACGTGTAGCGTATCGACTTACTTTTTACCGCTACGTTCCATTAATCGGGGATGTACTGGTTTCGACGGGGGTAGGTGCGGTATGATAAGCGAGCCGTGGTTCCATCTGCACGTTAATCGGTGGGACGTTTAAATATAAACGCTGATAAAGAATACGCTTTAGCAGCTTAATCTGCTAACTGTCTCTGAGCCTCTTCCCACGGGTGAGGAATGACAGTCAATTGTGGGATACCTTGCGGCTGACTCCCGTAGGCAGTAGGGGAAATTTTATGGGATAGCGATGTGACGGCCCGTCGTCAGGCAGTCGCGAAGCGAAATAAAGTATGACGTCTGCGCTCGGAGAAAGTTATATGGCAATATTTTCGGACAGGGGTTCGACTCCCCTCATCTCCACCAACCAAGAATACAATGAAGTAATCGTAAGTTCGCATTTAACCATGTCGGGATAAACGGTTACACGGTGGATAAACAAGTCAATAAGGGCTTGCCTTGAAACAGTGTCGCCTTCGGTGATTTTCTCCTGAAAATTGTTGAGTATGGCAAGTATCTGTTCGGGACCAAGGGCTGGCAGTCTGGAATTTGTTTCCACGTCTGCCAGCTTTTGCTTTAGCTGGAGCAGTTCGGCCTTGACGGCTTTAAGACGTGCAAAATCAAAATCATCTGCGTTGCCGTCTTCGATGATGGTATAAAGATTGTTCAGGCGGCGTTCGGCAGCTGCCTGCGCCTTGATAAGTGCGCTTTTGCTCCCGGTGGATTCCTGGGTGATTTCCTGGTACGCTGCCGCAATTTCCTTTGCCAGCTTTTCCCGCATATCGTCCGCAAGGATATAATGTTTGATGACTTCAATAACGCCATCCTCCAGCATCTGCTTGTCAATCATCTTCAATTTACAGGCCTCAACGGTGTTACGCTGGCGGTGGCCGCAGATATAATAAGCACGGTGCTTTATTGTGCCGTCCTTTAATTTGTAGTTGGCACGGTGGCCTATCATGGCGCTGCCACACAGGCCGCAGAAGATTTTACCGGCAAGGATGTAGTTCACCGTCTGGGAATAATGGCCGGGGGCCTGCTTGTTCTTCTTCATTTTTTCCTGCACGGCTAAAAAATCCGCTTTGGAGATAATTGCAGGGATGGCGTTTTCAACCCTGATTAAATCGGGGCTGCTTGTCGGGTGACTGTTACGTTTGCCGTTGATATTGGACGACTTGTTAAAAACATACGTGCCAGCGTATTTTTCGTTGAGTAATATGTCGTGCATACTGTTTTTGGCAAACGGCTTGCCTGTGCGTGTGGTGTATCCTTTTGCCGCCAGCGCCTTTGCTATGCTGCCATAGCCGTGCCCTGCAAGGTACATGGAGAAAATCATACGGACGCCATCAGCCTCCGCTTCGTTTATCTCATAGCGCTTGTTGACTATTTTCAGGCCGAACGGAGCAATGCCGCCGTTGGTAAGTGCCTTGTATGCGTTTTCGTTCTGGCCTTTTTTTACTTCTTTGGCCAGGTTGCGGCTGTAATATGCGGCCATACCTACAAGCATGCTTTCCATCATCTGACCTTCGGGGGAGCTGTCTATGGACTGGGAAGCATATTCGTAGCTTATGCCCAGGCGCTCCAGCTTATCCTTGAAGGTATAATAGTTCAGTTCATTGCGGCTGTTGCGGTCGATTTTGTGGAAAATGATAACGTCGAATTTGTCTTGCAGCGCATCCGCCAGCATTTGGTTATAGCCGTCACGTTTGGACACGTCACGGCCGCTTTTGGCTTCATCGCTGTAGATACCTACAACACAATAGTGCTTGCGTTTGCAATATTCCTTGCAGGCACGTACCTGTGCTTCAATGGATTCTTCACGTTGCATGTCGCTGGAAAAACGTGCGTAAATAACTGCTCTTTGCATGAAAATCAACTCCCTTGTGAAATTTGTTTATTATAATTTACATCTAAAGTGAAAGATGTTAGAATTGACATACAGGGTAACGCACACCATGTA
>CAVKMV010000083.1:0-7634 GCA_963657675.1 Ruminococcus intestinalis | reverse complement strand
GCGTAGAGAAGAATTACTAACCCATTCCTGCGGAGGAAAAAACAGGAGGAAACAAAAATGGCTATTATTTCTATGAAACAATTACTTGAAGCTGGTGTTCATTTTGGTCACCAAACCCGTCGTTGGAACCCTAAGATGGCTCCGTACATCTTCACCGAGCGCAACGGCATTTACATCATCGACCTGCAGAAAACTGTAAAAAAGGTTGACGAAGCCTACAACTTCATCCGTGAGGTTGCTGCCAGCGGCGAAAGCATTCTGTTCGTTGGTACCAAAAAGCAAGCTCAGGAAGCTATGAAGGAAGAAGCTACCCGCTGCAACATGTTCTATGTTAACGAGCGTTGGCTGGGCGGCATGCTGACCAACTTCAAAACCATCCAAACCCGTATTGCACGTCTGCGTAAGCTGGAAGCTATGCAGGAAGACGGCACCTTCGACGTTCTGCCGAAGAAAGAGGTTATCGGCCTGAAGCATGAAATGGAAAAGCTGACCAAATACCTGGGCGGCATTAAAGATATGAAGAAACTGCCGGGTGCTATGTTCATCGTTGACCCCCGCAAAGAGCACATCGCTGTTCTGGAAGCTCACAAGCTGAATATTCCTATCGTTGCAACTGTTGATACCAACTGCGATCCGGACGAAATCGATCATGTAATCCCTGCAAACGACGACGCTATCCGCGCCGTTAAGCTGCTGACCTCCAAGATGGCTGACGCTGTACTGGAAGGCCGTCAGGGCATGCAGACCGAAGAAGCTGCTGAAGAAGCTCCGGCAACCGAAGAAGCTGAATAATCCAAGCGTAAAGATACAATTAGAGGAGGAATAACTGATGGCTCAAATTACTGCTGCATTAGTTAAAGAACTGCGTGAGCGTACCGGCGCAGGTATGATGGACTGCAAAAAGGCCCTGACCGCTGTTGAAGGCGATATGGACAAGGCTATTGACTTCCTGCGTGAAAAAGGCCTGGCTGCTGCTGCTAAAAAGGCTGGTCGTATTGCTGCTGAAGGCGTTGTTGGCGCATTTGTTGCTGCTGACGGCAAAATCGGCACCATTGTTGAAATTAACTGCGAAACCGACTTCGTTGCTAAAACCGACAACTTCAAGGAGCTGGTTACCAAAATCGCTGCTCATATCGTTGCTACCAAACCGGCTGACGTTGACGCTCTGCTGGCTTCCGAGCTGGACGGTCAAAGCGTTGCTGACCTGGTAACTGCAAGTGTTGCCAAGATTGGCGAAAAGATTTCCGTTCGTCGTTTTGCCCTGTTTGAGGCTCCGGAGGGCGAGGTTGCTGCCTATATCCATGGCGGCGGCAAGATCGGTGTTCTGGTTGAGCTCAAGGGCGGCAGCGCTGAGCTGGGCAAGGACATCGCTATGCACGTAGCTGCTGCTAACCCCAGCTATTTGGAGCGTTCTCAGGTTCCTGCTGCTGAGCTGGAGCACGAGAAGGAAGTTTTGGCTGAACAGGCTAAAAACGAAGGCAAACCCGAAAAGATCATCGAGAAGATGGTTTTGGGCCGCATCAACAAATACTACAAGGAAGTTTGCCTGGTTGACCAGGAATACGTTAAGGATCCTGACCAAACCATCGCTAAGCTGCTGAAGGCTAACAATGCCGAGGTTTTGGCATTTGCACGCTTCCAGCTGGGCGAAGGCATTGAAAAGAAGCAGGAAGATTTTGCTGCTGAGGTTATGAGCCAGATTAAATAAGCCTGATGCTTAGTTAATTGCATAAACCGCACTTAGGGACTGTCGTGGGCGTTACGCCTGCGGCAGTCCTTTTTGCTTGACGCGTACCCAAGTAAAGACTATAATATTTCTATGATATGCGGATGTTTACACTTTGACCGCAGAAAGGATGATTGACATGAACAAGTTTCTTAAATTAGCTTTGGTTGGCGCACTGGCTGCCTTTACGGTTTTGGCCGCAGGCTGTGGCGGAGATGCCAAGGAAGATAAAAAGGTGGATATGGACAAGCCCGTAATCGTGGGTGTAAACCCCGGTCCGCACGCCATCATCATGGATAATGTAAAGAAGATTGCCGAAAAGAAGGGCTTGAAGATTGAGGTGAAGGAGTTTAGCGACTTTGTTACTCCCAACTCCGCCCTGGCCGCCGGCGAAATTTGGGCAAACAGCTACCAGCATGAGCCATTTTTGAAGGCTACTATGAAGAAGGAGCCTTCCTTCAAGCTGGCTAAGGCCTTCAATACTGCGCTGTTTCCTATCAACATTTATTCCAAAAAGCTCAAGCCTGGCGACAGCATTCCTGACGGTGCCAAAATCGGCATTCCCAACGACCCCACCAACGGCGGCCGCAGCATTTTGCTTTTGGCTTCGCACGGCTTGATTAAGGTTAAGGACCCCAAGGATGTCACCACCACTGTTAAGGATATCACCGATAATCCGCATAAGTTCCAGATTATCGAGCTGGAGGCTGCTGCCATTCCCCGCAGTCTGGATGATTTGGACTGCGCCGCTATTAACACTACCTATGCGCTCAACGCCGGCCTCAATCCTGCTACCGACCCGATTTTGAAGGAAACTGCCGATTCCCTTTATGTCAACATTGTGGCTGTAAAGGAAGAAACACTACAGGATCCGCGCCTGAAAATTTTCCAGGAGGCATACCAGTCTAAGGAAAATGCTGAGTTTATCAAAAAACAGTTCCCCGGCTCCGTATATATCGGCTGGGAGGAAAAGTAAGCGGTATTTAGCAACCGGTTGCTGATTATAAGTGGTCAGTGAGGAGTGAGGAGGATGATCTTTGCTGTTTACTGACCGCTTTTTTATGAAAGCTTTTGAGGTGTGATTATGGATCTACAAGCACATATCAATGAAATGTGGCCCAAGCTGCACGCCCTGGCCGAGCCTGCCTTTAAGGAGGTGCGCACGGCGGCCTTTTTGGCAGACTATTTGCGTGCCTTGGGCTACGCCGTGACCGAAAACGTGGGTGCTACCACCGCCGTGGTGGCTGTGCTGGACAGCGGCAGGCCGGGGCCTACGGTGGCAGTGCGCACGGATATGGACTGCCTGCTGTTTAAGAATGAGGACGGCAGCCTGGAGGCCATCCACGCCTGCGGCCATGACGGTCATATGACGACGGTGATGGGCTTGGCACGACTTTTGGCGGAGCAGGGGCTTGCGCGCGGGCGTGTCAAGATTTTGTGCCAGCCTGCCGAGGAAATCGGCAAGGGGGCGTTGGTGCTGCTGGAGGCAGGGGCGCTGGATGATGTGCAGTACGTGCTGGGACTGCACCTGATGCCTAAGGACATGGCCAGGAGCGGACAGATTATCGCGCAGATTAACTGGACGGCCTGCACCCTGATGGAGGGCGAAATCCGCGGTCTGGCGGCGCATGGGTCGCAGCCGCACCTGGGCGTGAACGCTATTGACGTGGGTGCCGCCATCGTGGGTGCCATCAACGCTCTGCACAGCAACCCGCTTTTGGGCGGCAGCATCAAGACCACGCGCTTTATGGGTGGTGCAGGCTCGCTCAACGCCATCTGCGACAAGGTGAGCATTGGCTTTGACCTGCGCAGCACGTCGAACGCCGAAATGCTGCAGCTGCGCCAAAGGGTGCAGCAGATTGTGGAAAGCACCGCCAGGGTGTACGGCGCTGAGGCGGACTGCCGCATTGTTGGCACCTGCCCTGCGGCCGAGGCGGATGCATCGCTTTTGGCACTGACGCAGGAGGTTATCGCTGACGAGCTGGGCAGTGCCGGCCTCATCCCTGCGGCGAATATCACTGTGGGCGAGGACTTTAACTTTTTTAAGCAGGAGCGTCCGCAGCTCAAAACTGCCAGCCTGGGTATTGGCTGTGACCTGGAGCCCGGCCTGCACGACCGCAGTATGCACTTTGACCACAGCGCCCTGGCCAACGCCATCCTGGTATTGACCAGGCTGACGCAGCGGATTCTGGCGGCAGAGCCGTGAGGCCTACTTAGCCCTTGCTGTTGCAAAAATCTATGAATGACTGTCTGGCATCGTCCAGGCAGTCTTTTTTATAGTAGATGTTGATGTCGCGCGTGGCGAGGTCGTCAGCCAGCTTGTAAAAGACCAGCGCCGGCGTGGGCTCTATGTAATTGAGCAGGGAATCGCGCAAAAAGACGATGCCCTGGCCGGAGCGCGCCAAAAAGTAGAGCGTGTAAAAATCCTCAATCTGGCCGATGATACGGGGGTGCATATTCTGCTTGTGGAACATGCGGATGCTGCGCTTGTACATATCCTTGGTCTTTTTGTGCAGGATGAAGGGGTAGCCTGTGAAAAAGCCAAGCGGGACGCTGGGGAAGCGCGCGTCCAGCCATTCGCCGGAGGTGATGTCACTAAGCGTGAGGGCGTAGCTTGTGAGATGGCTGTTGACCTCGTAGGCGGCGGGGACGGCCAGGACAATGTTTTCCTGCCTGATGGGCGTAAGGCAGCAGCCCTTGATTTTGCTGTTATGGGCCGTGATGACCAAATCCAGCTCCTTTTTCTGCAGCAGCTTCAGCGCCTGCTCGGTGGAATATTCAACACACTTGAAGCGTAGCAGGGGATTGCGCTGCCGGAATTCTTCAATAAGCTGGTTGACGAAGCTGGCGAAGAAGAAGGCCGAGCTGCCGATGACGATTTCCCTGCTTTGGCTGACGCTGCCTGCCAGTTCTTTGCAGAGCGCCTGCTCGATGCGCCTGATTTTTTTTGCTGCCTCCAGGTATCTGGCACCGGCGTAGGTGGGGCGCACAGGCTTGACGCTGCGGTCAAAAAGCTGCAGGTTCAATCTTTGCTCCTCCTTGCGGATGATGGCGCTGAGCGCGGGCTGGCTGATGAAGAGGGCTTCGGCGGCCTTGGAGAAGCTGCCGCAGGTGTCCACCTGTAAAATATATTCCATTACTTTTTCCATATAGAGTAAACATCTCCTTAAAACTAATGCCTGCGCTGCGGCAGGTATTATGGATATTACACTTAAAAACAGCAAAAATATTACCTGTTGAAATTGGATGAAACAGCCTGTATTATGGGATTTTTGACGTTATTAATATAAGTTTTTTTATATATTAAAGCATAGATTTTTGTATTAGTCAAATCAGCAGGGCCTTTAGTATAATGAAAGTAAAAGTAATATTGCCGCTAGCAAGGCAGCGGTGTGATAATTGGAGGACAACCGATGATTGATTTACGTAGTGATACCCTGACCATGCCTGACGGCGATATGCTGCAAAGCATTTTGACCGCCAAATTGGGCGATGACGGCCGTGTCGGCGCTGACGGCAGGGGCGAGGACCTGGCTATAAACGAGCTGGAGGATATGCTGGCAGACCTTGTGGGCATGGAGGCAGGCCTTTTGTGTCCCACGGGCACGATGGGCAATACCTGTGGCGTGCTCAGCTGGTGCAAGGCGCAGGAGCCTGTGCTGGTGCACGAGCAGCAGCATCTGCTGCTAACCGAAAAGTTTTTGTTTGACGAGCAGTTTTGCCGGATGCAGCCTGTAAAATATCGCATGAACGCCAACATGACGCCGGATGTGGAGCAGATTGACAGCTTACTGGCCGCCAGCGGTGCCAAGCTTTTGTGCCTGGAAAACACGCACAATTTTTCGGGCGGGTATGTGATCCCTGTTGCTGAAATGGCCAAGCTGCGTGCCGTGGCTGATAAGCATGGCGCCCACATCCACATGGACGGTGCGCGCCTGTTCCACGCTGCCGCGTCCCTGGGCGTGCCTGCGAAGGAAATCACCCAATACGTTGATTCTGTGATGGTGTGCATTTCCAAGGGCATCGGTGCTCCCGTGGGGTCGGTGCTGTGCAGCAGCAGGGCGCAGATTGCCAAGGCACGTGAAATCCGCAAGATTTTGGGCGGCGGTATGCGCCAGGCAGGCGTCATTGCCGCGCCGGGGATTTACGCCCTGCAGCATAACCTTGAGCGCATGGCGGAGGATATTGCCAACGCCAGACTTACGGCCTCGCTGCTGGCCGGCAAATTGCACAAGCTGAGCCTGCAAAAGGACGTGCAGAGTAATATTCTGGTTTTGGACACCGCCGGCTGCGGGGTGAGCCCGGCGCAGATCTGCCAGAGGGCGGAGGCAATGGGGCTTTTGATTAAGCCGGTGCTGCAAACCTGCGTGCGCCTGGTGTATTACAAGGGTATTACGCGCGAGGACGCGCGCCAGGCAGCGCAAATTATCCTGCAGCTGGACGCACAGCTGTAAATTTGTAGGAGGGACGTATAAATGGTGTTGTTTGGTAAAAAATTTAGCTTAACTACGCAGATCTTTATTGCCATGATTTTGGGTGCTATCATGGGTCTGGCCTTCGGGCCTGCCATGAAGTCGGTGGGGTTTATAGGCACCGTCTGGCTGAACTGCGTTAAGATGATCGTTATTCCCATGGTGCTGGTTACCATCATCACGGGTATTATCTCACAAAAAAATCTCAGCTCCCTGGGGCGTATCGCCGTCAGGATTATTGTTTATTATATTTTAACCACATTGGTGGCTACCGTGGTGGGCCTTGCAGTTACGGGCGTGCTGCGTCCGGGCGAATTCGCCAACTTCACGGGTCTGGCCTCCAAGAAGGTGGTGGGGTCGGCAGATATCACGATCTCGGCCTTCTTCACTTCGATGTTCAGCACCAACATGTTCCAGACCTTTTCTAAGGGCAACATTGTGCAGACGCTGATTATCGCCGTGATGACCGGTGTGGCCATTATGAAGGTTCCCGGCGAGGAGCACAAGGAAACGCTCAAGAAAATGTTCAACGCCATCAACGCGATGGTATTCTCGCTTATCGGCATGGTGATGAAGGCTTCTCCTATCGGCGTATTCTTTCTGATGGCTGATTCCTTCGCCAAATATGGCGCCAGCATCTTCACCAGCATGGCCAGCCTGGCAGGCGTATATTATCTGGCCTGCCTTATCCATGTGCTCGTGGTCTATGGCGGCGTGCTGTGGTTCAGCTGCGGCATCAACCCGCTGCGCTTTTTGCGCGACAGCGCGGAGCTGTGGATGTACACCATCACCACCTGCAGCAGCGTGGCCTCTATCCCTATCAACATCAAGGTGGCCAAGGAAAAGTTCAACGTGCCTGAGCGCATTTCCAGCTTTACCGTGCCTTTGGGCTCGCAGATGAACTATGACGGCAGCGTTATTTTGTATGGCTGCGTCATCACCTTCATCAGCCAGGTTATCGGCGCACCGCTCGATTTGCCCACCATGCTGAAGGTCGTAGTGCTGTCGGCCATCCTTTCGACTGGTGGCGGCGGCATCCCCGGCAGCGGCATCGTTAAGCTGTTCGTTATGGTCGAGGCCTTTGGCCTGCCTACGGAAATCGTTGGCATTATTGCGGCCTTTTACCATATTTTTGATATGGGCACTACCACCAACAACTGCCTGGGTGATTTGGCAGGTACGGTTTTTGTATCGCACCTGGAGGAAAAGCACGAGCAGAATGCCCAGGCCTAAATTCGTTCATCCCCTTTATATTTCTCCCCTTGCGCCTTAGTGCGCGGGGGAGCTTTTTTATTCCCTCACTATACTAATAACAATTTTTGCCGTTTTACTCACCCCTGCAAAAGAAAAATTTTCAAAAAAATTTTGCGCCAGGGGGTGAGTAAATTGACTTTTTTTGTTATTAATATAGTGAGACTTCTTTTTCTTTCTCTCTC
>CAVKMV010000082.1:0-7777 GCA_963657675.1 Ruminococcus intestinalis | reverse complement strand
GGCGCAGGATTTTTCCACCCGTTATCTGATGGTAGACGGACACGGTAACTTTGGTAGTATTGATGGCGACAGCCCTGCTGCTATGCGTTATACTGAGGTGCGTATGGCAAAAATCGCTGAGGCTATGCTGGAGGACATAGAAAAGGATACGGTTGACTTTGTACCTAACTATGATGAATCCTTGAAGGAGCCTAGTGTCCTGCCATCTAAGGTGCCTGCGCTTTTGATTAACGGCAGTGCTGGTATTGCTGTTGGCATGGCGACCAATATCCCACCACATAATTTATGCGAGGTTGTCAATGGTCTTGTTATGCTTATTGATAACCCTGATGTGGAAATTCCGCAGCTGATGACGGCGATTAAGGGTCCTGACTTCCCCACCGGTGCCTGCATTTTAGGCAGAGACGGAATAAGTAGCGCATATAATACTGGCCGTGGTGTAGTAAAAATCCGTGCTAAGGCTGAAATCGTGCCTATGAATAAGGGCAAGCACCAAATCGTCGTTACCGAGATCCCTTACCAGGTAAATAAAGCCAACCTGATTAAGGATATTGCTAATTTAGCTAAGGACGGCGTTATCGAAGGCATTACCAAGGTTGACGATTTCTCCAGTCTGAAGGATGGTATGAAAATCGTCGTAGAGCTCAAAAGCGACGCTGTTCCGGACGTTGTATTAAATCAGCTGTATAAGCATACAGCTATGCAAAGCTCCTTCGGTATCATTATGCTGGCACTTGTCAACGGACAGCCACGTGTTTTGAACCTGAAGCAGGTATTGGAATATTACCTGGAGCACCAAAAGGATGTTGTTACCAGACGTACCCGCTACGAGCTGGGTAAGGCCAAGGACCGCGCCCATATTTTGGAGGGCTTGAAGATTGCGCTGGATAATATTGATGCAGTAATCAGCACCATCCGTAGCAGTGCCACGGCTGATATTGCCCGCACAGCGCTGATGGATAACTTTAAGCTGAGCCAGCGTCAGGCACAGGCTATTTTGGATATGCGCCTGCAGCGTCTGACAGGCTTGGAACGCAAAAAGATTGATGAGGAATATGCAGATCTTTTGGAAACTATTGATTGGTTGGAAAGCGTCCTGGCAGACGATAGCAAGGTCATGAATATCATCAAAGAGGATTTGCAGGAGATGAAGAAGCGCTTTGGCGATGCGCGTCGTACGCAAATCACTATGGAAAGCTCTGAAATGGAGATAGAGGACCTGATTGCTGAGGAGGACATCGTTGTTACTATCAGTCACCAGGGTTATATTAAACGTCAGACCTTGGATAATTTCCGCAACCAAAAGCGCGGTGGCGTAGGTAAAACCGGCGGTAGTGGCAAAAAGGTTGATGATTCGGCAGAGCATCTTTTCCTGTCGACTACGCACCATAACATTCTTTTCTTTACTAACCGTGGTCGTGTTTACCGCCAAAAGGGATATGAAATTCCTGAGGCCAGCCGCACGGCCAAGGGTACGGCGATTATCAATCTGCTGCCTTTAATGCAGGGAGAAAAGATTACCGCCGTTATCCCGGTAAAGGAATTTAAGGCTGAAGAGTTTATGTTTATGGCCACCAATAAGGGTACTGTTAAGAAGATTAACCTAAAAGACCTGGAAAACGTACGTAAAAACGGTCTTTTAGCTATCAATCTTGACGATAACGAGGATTTAATCGGTGTAGAGCTGACAGACGGTGACAGCGAAATTATCCTGGCAACCAGAAACGGTATCGCTATCCGTTTTGATGAGCAGGATGTGCGCACTATGGGACGTTTGGCACATGGCGTACGTGGTATTGCGCTTAATTATGGTGACGAGGTTGTTGCCATGGATAGCGTTCCTAATGAAAATTATGAGGTGCTTACAGCTACAGAATTTGGTATGGGTAAGCGCACCGCTATCAGCGAATATCGCAAGCAGACCCGTGGCGGCAAGGGTATTATCAATATCAAGATTACCGAAAAAACAGGTCTGGTTATTGGCATGAAGGTTATTAATCCTGCGCAGGAGATTATGATGATTACTGCTGCAGGCCTCATCATCCGCACTGATGTGGATGAAATTTCGCAATATAGTCGTAACACCCAGGGTGTGAAGCTGATGACGCTGAATGATGATGACAGAGTAGTTTCTCTGGCAGCAATTCACCACGAAGAAGAAAGTGAACAGTAAGTATTTAAAAATTGCCCTCCCCGCTGCGTTGGAGGGCATTTTTATGACGATTTTAGCAGCAGCGGATTTAATAATGGTGGGCGTGCTGGGAGCAAAGGCGATTGCGGCCGTGAGTATTTTTTTACCGCTACGCCTGGTGCTTTTGACAGTAGCACGCTCACTGGCCTCAGCAATTACAATTTTGGCAGCCAATAAGTTTGGTGCCGGCGAATATGGTGAAATCAAGGTGATCTTACGCCAGAGCTTCACTATAAGCAGTGTGCTGCTTGTTGTCCTGCATTTGCTTTTCTTTTACTTTTTTGAGCAGCTGGTAGTGCTTATGGGCGCGCAAAGCGACTATCTGGCACTGGCGCTGGCTTACGGCAATGTTGCTGTGGGCGCAGTGTTCATTAATTCGATTTCGTTAATCCTACAGGGAATTTTGCTGGGAATCGGCCAGACAGGCTCTATCATGAAAAGCAATATTGTCGGCAACGTGCTGAATATTGTCTGCAACTATTTTTTGATTACAGGCTTTGGCACTTTTACAGGCTGGGGTGTGCGTGGTGCTGCCATCAGCACCGTTATAGGCTCGTTATGCACTTTGGGGATAACGCTGTGGATTATGTGGCGTGAACGCTTTTTTGACGGTGGTCTGTGGCAGATACCTGATAAAGCCTTCTGGCGGGAGTTCCTGCCCGTCTTCGGCGGTGTTTTCAGCGAGCTGGGAGCAGAACGCGTCGGCATGCTGGCTTATGGCTGGATGACAGCACGTCTTGGTACTCTTCCCTATGCTGTACACAGCATTTGCTATAACATCTGTGATTTGTCCTATGACTTCATCTTTGGCTTTGGTAAGGCTAATATGGTGCTGGCAGGCCAGGCACGTGGTGCAGCAGATTACAGTGCCTGGAAGCAGTACCGTGGTCTTGGCTTCAGGTGGGGGCTGGGACTGGCAGTAATGTTTTTTGCCATTATTTACCTTGGACAGGTGCCAATCTTCAGCCTCTATTCACGTGAACCTGATGCGCTGGCGTTGAGCTCTACAGTGATGTTTTGGGTAGCTGCTGTTGGTATACCGCAGGCACATGCCATTATTACAGCAGGTATTTTGCGTGGTAGCGGACAGACAACTGCTGTGGCAGCCTATTCCTTTGTTTTAATAACTATTTTGCGGCCGCTGATGACCGCTGTATTTATCTACTACCTTGATATGGGTATCGTTGGTGCCTGGGTAGCAATGTTTTGCGACCAGTCGCTGCGGAGTCTGTGCTTTACCTATAAGATTTTCAGGATACGTGGTCTTAAAGCCTTATTAGGCGCATAAAAAAACCCTTAAGGACAATTTGTTATAAACAATCTGTCCTTAAGGGTTTTGCTTTTATAAATTTGAACCTTATGGCTTATGCTTCAGTGGTATAGGTTTCTACAGGAGCAGCCTCTGCGTTACTTTCAAAGCCACCGCATTTACCGCGGAAGGTAGCACCTTCGGCAATAATCAGGGTTTGGCATTTGATATCGCCGGTAACCCTAGCAGTATTGGTCAGCTGCAATTTCTCCTTACAGGTGATGTTACCGGTTACCTGACCGGAAATAGTTGCGTTTTTGGCATATACAGTGGCACGGATATTGCCGGATTCACCAATAAACAAATCGTTGTCTACAGCAAGGGTGCCGTCGATAACACCATCAATACGGGTGCAGCCATTAATGCTGATATTACCATTAATAGCGGTATTTTGACTGATAATAACTTCGTAATCCATTCTTTTAGTCTCCTTTTTGGGTATTTTTACATTTTTAACAGTTTTCGTTTCTTCTTTTTCATTCGCTTCCGGTGCAGCTGCAGGCTTAACTACTGCTGCAGCTTCCTGTTTATTTTCGTTAGCAGGCTCTGCCGGGGTTTTCTTAGAAAAGAAAAGCATTTTTGTCACCTCAATATTTAATCAGCTTGCGGGGATTAACCTGCTCGCCATAAAGCAGTATTTCAAAATGCAGATGCGGACCAGTGCTATAACCGGTACTGCCGACATAGCCTATAACCTGACCCTTTTCAACGTAGTCTCCCGCCTTAACAGCAATTTTACTCAAATGACCATAAGCAGTCGCATAGCCATAATCATGTGACAGACGGATGTAATTGCCGTAGCCGCCATACCAGTCAGCACGCTGGACATGACCGGAGGCGCTGGCGTAGACAGGTGCGCCATAATTTTCGGCGATATCAATACCGGGATGATAATCACCGGAGGAACCGTCAAAGGGGTTAGCCCTGCTGCCAAATTCTGAGCTGACAGAGCCTCCGTCCAGCGGCCACTTGTTGGGGGTTACCTCCTGGCGGTAATTTTCGCTTTTCAGGCTTGCAAGCAGGTTTTCCAAATTCTTAGTTGTTACCTGCATATTCTTATCTAAAGTAGCGTTTTGTTGTTGAAGGACATCAGCATAAGCCAGCTTGTAGGTATTAGGACCACCCTTAGCAGCGTCAGCAGGAGCTATCTGCTCCTTTTCCGGCGGCTCCATACCAAGCTTCTTCATCTGCTCACGCACCTGCTCCTCAATCTTTGCAATCGTAGCCATCTTCTTTTGCAATTCTTCAGTATGGTTAGTAAGCATCTGCAGCTTTTGTTCCTGCTGCTCCTTGGCCTGACGATAAACAGTAAGCTCGCGCACCTCGGTGGTGGTGCTGTAAAGCAGGCCACACAAAACCAGGATGGTTGCCAGCGAACCTAAGGCTGCTGAACCAATGTATTTTAGGGTTGTATGCAGTTTATCCGTGTCCAGCTCTTTACGGCTGATATTTTTACCATTATGTGGAACCAGCATCACAGTATAATTGCCATGCATTTCCTTGAATGTATGGCATATATCTTTGTATTCCTTTAATTTATCTAAAAACATAATTCATCCTCATCTATAATTATACATGCTATCAGTATATACAAACAAAGTACAACGTACTACGGTAAAATTTACAGATTAATTACGTCCTGTTAAGACAAAAAACCATAAGATACACTTATGGGTAGGTTTTGGTAAAAAAATAGATACCTCTATCTAATGTTACATTATAAGTATAACAAAGATTTGTTGCTTTTACAAGTCGTGGTCTAGCTAATTTTGTGATTGTCTGATAATAATATAAGGCTCCCGGATAGTAAATAATTAACTCGAAAATAAGCAAATATGTATGTAATTAATAGCATAAATAGCCAAAGACAGTTTGATGACGCTGCCTAAATTTATGCTAAGAAAAAGCAAAAGACAGGTCATAAAAACCTGCCTTAGCGAATGATATGGATTATGATTCAGAGCTTCTTTTCTGCCAGACGGATAAAGGCACAAATAGCTTCCTCAAGTGCCGGTAGCGGCGTATCTTCTTCCTTGCAGTGTGAAATGCCGGGGTCAGATTGGGCAAACATCATGATAGTGGGTACGACCTTGTTCATTTCTACTGCGTCGTGCAGGGGACCGGAATACATGCTGTGCTCCTCACCTACCTGTGCAGCGACAGCGGCCTTACAGTCTGCCACGAGCTGTGCGTCAAAAAGAATTGGCTCCTTGTGCCAAAGCTCTTCAAAATCTACCTTCAGCTTGTTTTCCCTAGCACGCTTTTGGCAGGCTTGTTGCGCCTGGCTGACCATTTCAGCAAAGCTTTGCGGGTCAATGCAGCGTTGATCCAGCGAAATGCGACAGCAGCCAGGGGAAATTGTCGGCACGTTGGGATAAAGCTCAACATTGCCCACAGTGCAATAGGAATCGTACTTGAGGGCTATTTCCCTAAAATCCAGGGTAGCCTGGGCGGCAGCAATAAAAGCATCTCGGCGCAGGGCTACAGGCGAGCCGCAATGTCCCTGCTGCCCGCGGAAGGTGATATATTGACGATGGCAGCCACAAACGCCGTAAACGCAGGCGACAGATTTTTTTGCCATTGCCAAAAGCGGGGCCTGCTCTATATGCAGCTCCAGATAGGCCTTAACAGACAGGCTGGCAAAGGCGGTGTATGCTTCAGCCAACTTTTGGGCATCCAGGCCGTTTTCTTGTAAGACGGCAGCAAAATCCTTGCCGTTTTTATTTTTCAGTGGCAGCAGGTCGCTGGTAGTGACGCTGCCGGCGCAAACGCCGCTGCCCAAGCAGCTTTTGCCAAAGGTGACGCCCTCTTCGTCCACCCAGCCGACAACATAAAGCGTATTTTTAGGCTTTTGGCCTGCCAGAGCATAGGCGCCGATGCCCATACCGGCAACGACACCCAAAGCGCCGTCCAGCCAACCGCCGTCCGGTACACTGTCAATATGGCTGCCAATAACGATAGCATCATCACTTTCGCCGGCAAATTTGGCCCAGACGTTGCCTGCTGCGTCCAGCCATACCTCGGCACCAGCAGCAAGCATCTTTTGCTTAAACCAGGCCACTGCTTTTTGCCATACAGGCGTCCAGGCAACGCGCTGCGCACCCTTGGCATCAGAAGTAAGTGCTGCCAGCTCCTTGAGATCAGCAATTATTTTTTTTGCTACTTCTTTACGTTCCATATACTATCCTTTCATAGAAAAAAAGAGGATGCTGTATGCATCCTCGGAAATCAGGCTTATTTTTTCTTCATGCGGAAGCAGAAGGTGCAGTGACCATCAGCATACATAATGTTGTCATGCACACATTCCATATCCTCGTTATAGCCTGCAGCGATGGCGGGGTCGATATTTTCGCAATAAATGCGGCCATATTTTTCCTCGCCTGCGTCCATCCAGGTTTTCGCAAAAACACATTCATGAAAATCCTGGTGAATACCATCTTCAGCATAGACGGTATCATAACCAAAGTCATCACTACGTCCCATGTCGTAATTATCCAGATAATTTTCCAGCGTATTAGGCAGGCCGTTGGCCTTGGCACGGGCAGCAATATCCTTGCCACGCTCATAGCCAAATTCCTTAACGCTGTCCTCTAAAACCTTGAGGCCTTTTTCACCAAATTCCTTTTCCAGGTTCTTGGCGATAATAGAAAACTGCTTAGCAAATAAAACAAACATGGAAACTGGTTCCTTGACTTCCTCTTGCATTGTAATCATCCCTTACTTAAATATAGCATCAGGCGCAGAGACCTTAAATCTGCGCCTGTAAGAATTATATACAAATCAGATAGGCTTAGCAAGGAAAATTTCTCATTTTTTCTTCCTAAATTTTATCATGATGTATTTTATTTAATTTTATTATAACTGTGCCACAGCAGCCTTCAATTGTTCCAGTCCCTGCAGCAGTGTTGCACGTGGACAGGCTACGTTGATGCGCTCATAGGCTTGGCCTTCGCTGCCGAAGATGCCGCCGCCGTCAAGCCACAGGTGCGCCTTGTGCCATAACCACTCTTCGCGTTCCTGCGCGCTTAGTCCGAGCGCACTGCAATCAAGCCAGACTAAATATGTTCCCTGCGGACGGATGAGCTTTATCTGCGGCAGGTTCTGCTCAAGGTAGCTGGCAGTAAAATCTATATTGCTTTGAATATATTCCTTTACCTGCTCCAGCCATTCCCTACCATGACGGTAGGCCGCTTCGCAGGCAACAAGTCCCAGGGTATTCACCTGACTGTAGCCTGCTGCTGCCACCTGCTTGCGGAAGGCACGGCGCAAATCCGCAT
>CAVKMV010000081.1:0-7794 GCA_963657675.1 Ruminococcus intestinalis | reverse complement strand
CCACTATATTCCTCCTTTTACAACAAAGACTTAGTCCGTCCAAAGACAGACTAAGTCCCTCATACGCATTATTAACTTATATTAATAGTATACACAAAAGCTGCTGCAGACGCAAGACGCACAGGCGATTTTTTACGCCAGGTTCTTGACCACCGCCAGCTCCATCTTATCAGCAGGAATAACCTCGCTGTGCAGCACCGGCAGATTCTCCAGCGCCAGCATCCGCGGCGGAATCTCCACGCCGGTGGTAGCGTTCAGCTTACGCAAAAGCTCAAATGCCCCGCCCTCCTGCGGCTTGTCCTCCTCCAGGGCCGACAGCACGCTGTCAGCAAACTTGTAGGGACTGGCCGTAGACAGCACGATGGTATAGGTTTCATCGCTGGTAAGGAAGCGGTATTTTTCCAAGGCACGCCAGGCCACAGCCGTATGTGTATCCATCAGATAATGGTAGTCATTATAAATGCGGCCGATAGCCTCCTTGGTTTCCAGCTCGTCCACCCACGCGCCAAAGAATTCACTCTGAATCTTCTTCAAATCGTCGCTCTCAATCTGGTAGAAGCCTTCGGTATTCAGGCGCTGCATATAATCAGCCACGCGCGCCGCGTCCTGCTCCGTCACATTATACAGCAGGCGCTCCAGATTGCTGGATACCAAAATATCCATGGACGGCGAAACCGTCTTATAAAACTCACGGCGTCTGTCATAAACGCCCGTATTGATAAAATCCGTCAGCACGTTGTTGCTGTTGGACGCACACAGCAGACGGTCTACAGGCAGACCCATCAGCTTGGCATAATAGCCTGCCAGGATATCGCCAAAATTACCCGTAGGCACAACAAAGTTCACCGGCTGGCCGGCAGTAATCTTGCCTGCCTTAATGGCATCCACATAGGCGCTGAAGTAGTACACAATCTGCGGCACCAGACGGCCCCAGTTAATGGAATTGGCCGAGGAGAAGGAATAACCCTTCTTTGCCAGCTCGTCACTGAGCACCTTGTTGCCGAAAATTTCCTTTACGCCGCGCTGGGCGTCGTCAAAATTACCCTCAATGCCAAAAACCTTCACGTTTTTGCCCATCTGCGTAATCATCTGCCGCTTTTGGATATCGCTCACGCCCTCGCTGGGGTAAAAAACAATAATCTGCGTACCCTCAACATCAGCAAAGCCCTCCAGGGCGGCCTTGCCCGTATCACCGGACGTTGCCACCAGGATAACCACCTTATTTGTCTCGCCTGTCTTTTTAATCGACCGCGTCAGCAAATGCGGCAATAGCTGCAGGGCCATATCCTTAAAGGCAGACGTAGGACCGTGCCACAGCTCCAGCACGCCTGTATTATCATTCACCTGCACCAAGGGCACAGGGTTATCGCCAAACTTTTCGGCAGCATAGGCAGCGTTCACACACTCGCGCAGCTCGTCCTCGCTGAAATCAGTAAGATATTGCAAAAGCACATCCACCGCGCGCTCAGTATAAGGCTTGCGCTCCATCGCCTTTATATCCACCATGCGCATCGCAGGCAGGCGCTGCGGTACAAACAGGCCGCCGTCAGCCGCCAGGCCGCGGGTAATCGCGTGCGCCGATGATACTAAATCTGTTTTCCCTCTTGTACTAACGTATAACATAAGGTCAACCTACTTTCTTTCTTATGCTTTGGACAACACCGCTATTACAGCGCGTCCCATCTCTAAACACTATTGTGCAAATAGGTTATCAAGATAATAATAACAGATTTTGCGCACGATAACAAGTAAAATCAGGCAAATATCAGCGCCGCCACCGTCGCATTGGTTGCTTTTTGTAAATCCTGCGGTGCTGCCACTATCTGCATACCGCGTTGCCCGGCGCTGATGGCGATTTCCGGCCAGTTATTGCTTGTCACATCCATATAAACAGGATAATTCTTCTTCGCGCCCAGGGGGGAGCAGCCACCACGGATGTAGCCTGTCAGCGGCAGAACCTCCTTCAGGTGCACCAGCTCCGCCCGCTTGTTGCCGCTGGCCTTGGCCAGGGCCTTTAGGTCCAGCTCTCCGTCACCGGGGATGACGGCAAACATGATGCCGTTTTTATCACCGCGCACCACCAGCGTCTTAAACACCTGCGCCGCAGGCATCCCCACCTCGGCCGCCACGTGTACGGCATCCAGGTGCTCCTCGTCCACCGGATATTCCATAATGCGGTATTCTATCTTCAGCTCGTCCAGCTTGCGTGCTGCGTTGGTTTTTTTATTATGTTTCATGCTAAAAACCCCCTCTATGCTAGAGAAAATGTGTTATCTCTGTTATAATAACACTATAATAAAGCAAAATGCAAATAAATTTGTGAGGACAATAAATTGAAGGTAAAAATTATCTGCAGACAGCTGGAGGTCACCCCCGGCCGTCCCGATGTAAACTTTGACAAAATAATAGCAGCCATTGACGAAGCCCGCAACTGCGATGCCGACATCCTGCTGCTGCCTGAAATGGTGCTGCCAGGCTATCTCATTGGCGATTTATGGGAGCAGCAAAGCTTTATCGACGACTGCGAATACTACGCGCAGCAAATCGTGAAGGCCTCTAGCGGCATCTGCGTGATGTTTGGCAGCGTGGCCTCCGAAAGCGGCAAGCTGGGCGAGGACGGACGTGTGCGCAAGTACAACGCCGCCTTTGCCTGCCAGGACGGTCACCTTATCGGCGGCTACCTGGGACGCAGCTTCATCATCAAAAACTCGCTGCCCAATTACCGCGAATTTGATGACTGCCGCCATTTTTACAGCCTGCAAAAGCTGTGCGCCGAAGAAAACGCCGGCGTCAGCCAGGCCCTGCAGCCGCTTACGCTCTCTATCCGCGGCGAAGCTGTGCGCATCGGACTCATGCTGTGCGAGGACGGCTGGACCGAAAACTACCACCTCAACGTGCCGCAGACCCTGGCACAAAACGGGGCGCAGCTTTTGTGCAACCTGTCCTGCTCGCCCTATACGCTAGGCAAAAACCGCAAGCGCAACCGC
Organism: Ruminococcus intestinalis; assembly: GCA_963657675.1. Classification (GTDB taxonomy): domain Bacteria; phylum Bacillota; class Negativicutes; order Acidaminococcales; family Acidaminococcaceae; genus Phascolarctobacterium_A. The sequence continues at coordinate 4,807 of CAVKMV010000081.1, read as the reverse complement.
CTTTTTAGCGCACAGGCCACGACCGCTGGCATCCCCCTCATCTACTGCAACAACGTCGGCATCCAAAACAACGGCAAAAACATCTTCACCTACGACGGCTGCACCTCTGCCTACAACGGCGACGGCACCCTCGTAACCTCCGCCGAAATGTACGCCGACACCTCCCTTGAATTCACCTGGGATACGGCCGCAGGCTGCATCCTTCCCACCTGCGCCCCTGCCAGACTGCCGCAGGAGCCGGAATCAGTATATAAGGCACTGCGCTACGGCACGCAAAAATTTTTGCAGCAGTTCGGCATCAAACGCATGACTATCGGTCTTTCGGGTGGCATCGACAGTGCCGTCACCGCCGCCATGTACGTGGACATATTGGGAGCAGAAAACGTTTTGCTGCTTAATCTGCCTTCGCGCTACAACAGTGCCACCACGCGTGACATCGCCCTGCACATCGCCCAGGCGCTGGGTACTAACTACGCCGTCATCCCCATCAGCGAAAGCTTTGAGCACACCGTAAAGCAGCTTGAGACCACGCCCATCACCAATTTTGGCACAGACGCGCACTTTGCCCTGCAGCTTGGCGGCCTGGTGCGCGAAAACATTCAGGCACGTGACCGCGGCGCGCGCGTTATCGCTGCCGCTGCTGCCGCCTTCGGCGGCGCCTTCAGCTGCAACTCCAACAAGGCAGAGCTCGCCGTTGGCTACGCCACCTTCTACGGCGATATCTGTGGTGCTGTCGCCATGATTGGCGATCTCTGGAAGCACCAGGTGTATGCCCTCGGTCATTACCTCAACGACGTCGTCTTTGGCCGCAGCGTCATCCCGGAGGAAATTTTCCACATCCGCCCCAGCGCCGAGCTGTCGGACGCGCAGACCGTAGGCAAGGGCGGCGACCCCCTGGTATATGCCTACCATGACTACCTTTTGCGCGCCTTTATCGAAAACTGGCACAAAACCACCCCCGCAGACATCCTGCGCTGGTACAAGGCCGGTACGCTGGCCGCAGAGCTTGGCTGCACGCAGGCCGCAATTGACGAGGCCTGTCCCACCGCCGCTGCCCTTATCAGCGATCTGGAGCGCTGGTGGAAACTGTTTGCCGGCTTTGCAGTTGCCAAGCGCATCCAGGCACCGCCGGTTTTGTCGCTCACCAAGCGCGCCTTTGGCTACGACCACCGCGAAGCGCAGCTAACTCCCTATTTTTCGCGTGAATATCATCAATTAAAGAAAGAGCTTTTATCATGAAAACACAACGCTTTATCGAACAGGCCAAGGCGGTGACGGTAGACGTTATCCGTGCCTACTTTATCGAAAACGATATGGAAAAGGTGCAGTCATACTTTTCACAGCAGCACACCAGCTTTGTCGGCACGGGCAGATACGAGGTCTTCCCCAGCTACGACAACATTTTCCACACCATGGCCATCCGCATCCACGAAATCCAGCGCAGCCGCCTGCAAAACATCCAGGTCTACGTTACCTTTGCCAACGAAGCTCGCTGCCTGACGCTCATGAAATGTCATATTACTACAGAGCTGTATACAGGCTACAGCATTGAGCTTGATTTGCGCCTGAGCTGCGTTTTGATAAACGAGGAAGATGGTGCCAAAATTTTGCAGCTCACCTGCTCCGCCCCCAATGACATGCAAAACACCGCACAGCCAAGCACAAGGCACAGGTCCGCCGTTGACCGTCTGGCAGCAGCAGCAGCCAACCGTTCGCCCAGCGGCATCAGCTACCACCATATAGATGCGGAATACAGCGCGAAATATGTCAACCAGACGCTTGCCACCCTCGCAGGCTACGCAACGCCGCAGGAAATGCTTTTGGCAACCGGCGGACGGCTGCGGGAGCTGGTGGACGAACGCGACCAGGACAGAGTGCGCCAGGTCATAGGCTCACTGACGGAGGATGGCAGCACCTATAACGTCAACTACCGTCTGCGCAATAAGCAGGGTGGTTTTACGTGGGTGCTGGAGCGCGGCCGCCGCACCAGCAGCGACGACGGCGAGCCCTGCATCATCTGCTCCGCCTCACCGCTGCTGCCGCATCACAGCGTAGCCAGCAGCAATATGCCGCCATGGCAGGCGCCCAGCTACGAAATCCCCACTGAGGCCTTTTTGAGAATATCCCTGGACATTGTAAGCAGCAATACCAAAGATGCTGCGATGCAAAAGCTGCTGCAGCTGGCCTGTGATTTGCTGCAGCTGGCAGGAATCTGGGTAACGGATATCCGCCACAGCTCGCAGCCCATGAAGCTTGTCACCTACTACGACACAGACGGCCTGCCGCCACCAGAGCTTTTTTTGCAGGAGACAGGCGACGAGATCCTGAGCTTTTTAAACGCCAAAGGCTTTGCCCAGTGTAGTGATACCAGTCTGCTGCCTGCCAAATACTATCCTACCTTTGCCCAACAAAACATCAGCTCGTTTTTCCAGGAGCCTATCAAAGTTAACGGACAATACGCCTACATCGCCACCTTTTACCAAAAGGACAGCCAGCACGCCCTTACAGCACACGAGCTGGAAATAATCCGTCTAACGTCCAAGGTTATCAGCATACTGCTAAATAAAGATTTTTTCAGCGAGGAGCATTTATGATTTCTGTTTTGGTCTATTGCCCGTCATTCCCAGACATGGAGCAATTAATTTCCTACAGCAGCCTTTTTGAGCTACAGTTTCACATCTGCCAAAATCCGACAGAGGCGCTGAGCGGCTTCACCCACTACAGACCGCAATATTTCGTAGTGCAGTGCGACGACACCGCCGCCCAAGAGCTGCATTTTTGCAAAAGCCTGTCGCCAGATATCCCCATGCTGGTGCTGACGCAGCAGGACAATGAGCCTGCCGCTGTAAAGGCACTGCAGGAAGGTGCCGACTATCTTTTGCACTACCCCGTAGGCAACATCGAATTCTATCATCAGCTAAGCAATTTCATCCGCCTCACCAGCAAGCAGCCTGTCCCCGAAAGCCAGCTGCTGCATATAGGCGAGCTGGCCATCTTCCTGAACAACAACCAGGTCATGCTGGGCAGCGACCTCATCCCCCTCACCGGCACAGAGCACAAGCTGCTGCTCATCCTGACAGCCAACCTCAACCAAATCGTCAGCACCGACAAGCTCTATATGGAGCTGTATTCCAGCAGCGAGCTGCAATATACCAGCCGCGCGCTCAACATGCACATCAGCAACCTGCGCCACAAGCTGAACATAGAGCAACACACCTGCCTGCGCCTCGAAACCGTACGCGGCAAGGGCTATGCCTTATATTATAGTGATAAAAACAGCAACGGAGATGAATATAATGGATAAAGAAAAGCTTGCCACAAAGGCCATGCAGCTGGCGCAGGAAATGCTGCAGGAAATACTGGTTAGCCAGGACGTAGCCAAGGTGCGCAGCTATTTTGGCCAGCAAGGCGGCAGCTGGATAGGCCTGTCCCAAAACGCCTTTGTCCCCGACAGCAGCACCTTCGCCCGGGCTTATCATCATAAATTTCCCCATCCCCTGCAGGCCGACGCCTTCAAGCAGGCACAGTGGCAGCAGTTTTATGTTGATGAGCAGCTGTGCATCATCTACTGTCAGCTTGACGTTCCCGCAACCGATGGCGGCGACCCCGACTGCCTGCGCAGCATCTTTACGCTCGTAGCGGAGGGTGACGACGTGCGCGTGCTCAACCTGCACTGCTCGCACGCCTGGAAGCTGATGCAGGACGCGGAGCTGTTTCCGCACCAATATGCCACGCTCCTTTTTGAACAGCTAGAAGCGCAGGAGCCGGGCAGCGTTGCTGCCTTTGTCACTGCCAATGCGCCCAATGGCATGAAGGTGTGCAAAATCGAACAGCATTATCCGGCAATTTACGTCAACAAAACCCTTTGCAGCCTGGCCGGCTACAGCAGCATGACCGAAATGCTGCAGGCTACCCACGGCCGGCTGGATAAAATGATTTACAGCCAGGACCTCGCCAAGGTGACGCAGACCATGATCTGCCACCAAAACGGCACCCCCTACAGCGTCAGCTACCGCCTGCTGCATAAGCGTGGCACCATCGTCTGGGTGCTGGAGCGCGGGCAGTGCGTTGTAGGCGAGGTCACAGGCAACGAATTTTACGTCTGCACCATCGTGCCGCTGGAGCTGGACCAGAACGACTTTAGCTATGGCACCCTGGTCGACCGCGCTGAAATCATCAGGCACAAAATTCCCCTGGAGCTGTTTTTGAAGCTGGCGCTAGACATCGTCAGCAGCAATCATCCCCAAGACGCTATAGACAAGCTGCTGCAGCTGACGTGCGAAGTGCTGCAATGCAGCGGCATGGCTGTATATGACCTGCACAGCCATGAGGATAAACTGCTTGTAGCCTATCAATATGTCAGTGCAGGCACCAACCCCATCCCCAAGGTACAAAGCTTTACCCGCGCAGAGGTTTTGTCGCTGTTTGACGCCACAGGCTGCAGCAAGTCCAGTGACACCAGCTGCCTGCCAGGACACTACCGGCACTCCGCCAAGGTAAACGACATGACCACCATACTATCATACCTGATCAATATCAAGGACGTTCCCTGCTACTTCGTATCTGCCTACCATTGCAACAGGCAGCACACCTGGTCCGATAACGAGCAGGAGATTATGCAGCAGCTGGCAAAAATGTTAGGCTTTTTGCTTAGCAACTGCAAATAGCACATCGCCAGGCTGTTTTGGGCTTGTGAATAGTTTTGCTTGACTTTTATTGTAAAAAAGAGTATAATGGATTTTGTATTCGGGGTGTAGCGCAGTTTGGTAGCGCGCCTGCTTTGGGAGCAGGATGTCGCAGGTTCGAG